>CAZBSN010000074.1:0-5182 GCA_964494435.1 uncultured Candidatus Peribacteria bacterium
TCGCAGGGTATGGCTTCAACAAGTCACACGCCGTGGGTTACGCCCGCATCGCCTATGAAACGGCGTACTTGAAGGCGAACTACACAGCTGAGTTCATGGCAGCCCTCCTCTCCTCCGACGCAGACGACACGGATCGCGTCATGATCGAGATTGAGGAAGCACGGGCGATGGGTCTTCAAGTATTGCCTCCTGAAGTAAATGAATCGTTCAATCAATTCACCGTGATTCCTCCGAAGGAAAAGGGTGAAGGTTGGAATATTCGCTTCGGACTCTCTGCTGTGAAGGGTGTGGGTGAAGGATCTGTGCGGGAGCTCATCGCTGAGCGTGATCGTGGAGGAAAATTCACCTCGATCGAGGATTTGGCATCGAGATTGCCCGCGAAAATTCTCAATAAGAAGTTGTTGGAGTCGCTCGCGAAGTCTGGCGCGCTCGATTCGCTTGGCGAACGCAGAGCACTCGTCGAAAACTACGATCGTATCGTGTCGTTCGGCAAAGATGCAGGCGGCACAGGCAGCGGCCAAACGTCTCTCTTGGACGGCCTTGGCGGAGGAGGAGCTGAACGAGCCTCGATTGATTTTCCTTCCACTCCGGGAGCCACCGCCCAACAGAAATTGGCCTGGGAAAAGGAAACACTCGGACTCTACGTTTCGAGCCATCCTCTGGCGGGATTGAAGCAGTACATCGCGCGAAAAGCGCAGCTCATTGCGGATCTCACGTCGAAAAACGTCGGAAAGAAAGCGACGCTCGCGGGCATTGTTGAAAGCGTGAAGAAACTGCGCACGAAGAAGGGCGACACCATGGGCATCGTGATGCTCGAAGACCCGACAGGAAAAATGGAGGTGACGTTCTTCCCGAAAACATACGCCGAGGCTGCATCCATCCTCGAACAACCCGACACCGTGCTCGTCGTCGGAGGCGTCATTGATCAGCGTGCGGGGCAACTGCAGATGAAAGTGGACGCCGTGAAGCGCGCGTCGCTCACGACGATGATCGAGCGGGCGAAGGCGGATAATTTATTCGACGAAGAGGAGGCAAAACGAGGCATTGGCCGCAGAGAGCGTCCGGTGACCGATGAAGACGCCGTGGAACTGCTCGATGAAGAGGGTAATGTGGTGGCGGGTGAACGCATCACCATCAAGGAGCAAGGAGAGGGCGACGGGTTCCTCGGCCCCATCGGCAAATGGCTCGTTGAAGGCATGCCGCTCATGGACGCCCTGCGGCTGCTCGGATTTGAAACGAGCGACAGTGATTCTGTTGTCGCGAAAGTTTCTAAATCGTCCTCGATTTCGATTCACACAGTTGCGCTCCCCGCTCGCGCACCGAAGCAATTGCTCCTCGATTTGAAAGAAGTATTCCAGACGTATCCCGGTCGAGAGAAAGTGCAGCTCAAAATCGGCGAACAACTCGTGGCGTTACCACTCACTGTGACAATGTCACCGCTCCTCCAGCAGAGGATTGATGATTTGCTTGGGCGCTACGCTGAGCAGCGATAATTTGACTCCACAGCCTAAAACAAGGATCATAACGGGTTGCATGACGAACCTGTGGTTTGCACTGGCAGGCACGCTCTCGTTCTTGCTCATTGGAGAGTTCATTCTTTGGAGACTTTTTCATCGGCGAGTCGAACCGCTCTGCTTCCCTCCTGATCGCGACGCATCGGAGATCGGCTTCTTCCGCATGGGTCGCTTGAGGCTCATCGCCATTATTCACACCATTGTCATGGGAGTATGGGTAGCCGCTTCCCTCTTCATTCTGTGGTAAACGAAACGTCCCCGGCGGCAATTGCATTCCCCGGCAAAGACCGAGGGGAAACATTCCAGTTCTTCTATCGCCAGCACTGGATGCGGCCCGTACGCGCTCTCTGGACTCTTGTGGTGTCGATGATTATTTACGGAGCGATTCTCTTTATGCTCTCAGGATTGCCGTCTGATTCCACGCGCGAACTATTGCTCGTCATCTGCACACTCTTCTTCGTCCTCGCACACCTCATCGCCCTTACGCGCTTCTACACATACTTCCTCTACCTGATCATCGTCACAGACAAAAAGGTTCATCGCATCAAAAAAACACTCATCTCCGTCGACGATCACCAGAGCATCGATCTGTGGATGATTGAAGATATTTCGAAGCAACAGCGCGGCGTTGTGCAGAACATCTTCGGATTCGGCACGCTCTTCCTTCGCGGTCAGGATACGGAACTGCGCATTCACTTCACTCCAAAGATCAATCAACAACACCAACGCCTCATGATCCTCCGCGAAGCGGCCAGAAACCGTTTCGGAGCGGGAGCGCCGGGAATCCCAGTCTCAGGTTGGCAAGAACCAGCGCAATAAGGCTGCTGCTATACTGCTCGCAGCACTATGCATTGCCCTCTCTGTCAGAGTTCCGACACGGCCGTCATTGATTCCCGTTTGAGCGAGGAAGGAAAAGCCGTGCGCCGCCGCCGCGAGTGTCCCAAGTGCGAACATCGCTTCACGACATTTGAGAGACAAGAGATGTCGCTCATCGTCATCAAGCGCGATGGCACGCGCGAGCCCTATTCCCGTGCAAAGATTGAGCGAGGGCTGTGGCTTTCTTGTACGAAGCGTCCCGTGACGCAGGAACAGGTGGAGAAACTCCTCTCACGATTAGAAGAGAAGTGGGTGGGTGGCGGTCCTGAAGTTGAGAGTAGCGTGCTTGGCGAGGACGTGATGCGTGAACTAAAGAAACTGGATCAGGTCGCGTACATTCGCTACGCCTCAGTGCACCGAGAGTTCACGGACGTGGATGAATTTAAAGAGGAGATCGGAAAGCTGTTTCCTGCAGCAAGAAAGCACGGAAAGAAGTAAAGCAGACTTGACGGCTGGATCATCGTGCGGACCCATGCCTTTTCGTCTACCCTAGGGCCAATGCTTCGTACCCACACTTGCGGCGAACTGCGCGATTCCCACGCTGGGAAGCAGGTGACGCTATGTGGATGGGTGAACCGCCGCCGCGACCACGGCGGGCTTATTTTCCTCGATCTTCGAGATCGGTACGGCTTCACGCAGGTCGTAATTAAGCCGGAGTCTGCGGACATTTTTAAGATGGCGGAGAAGGTGCGATCAGAATGGGTACTCAAAGTTGTAGGTATCGTGAGCAAAAGACAAACTGGTGCGGAACGCACGGATAATCCAACGGGAGCGATCGAACTTATTATCGAGAGCTTGGAAGTTTTGAGTGAAGCTTTGACTCCTCCGTTCGAGATCGATCAGGAGAAAGAAGTGAATGAAGATCTCCGACTGAAGTACCGCTTCCTTGATCTTCGCCGTCAGGCCGCACAGAAGATCCTCGTGGATCGCGACAAGCTCATCACGCACATCCGCCAGTACATGCATAAGAAGAATTTTACGGAAGTACAAACGCCGATCTTGGCAAACTCTTCACCGGAAGGCGCGCGCGACTTCCTCGTTCCAAGTCGCATCCACCCCGGCCAGTTCTACGCACTCCCACAAGCTCCACAGCAGTTTAAGCAGCTCCTCATGGTTGCCGGCCTCGATCGATACTTCCAAATCGCTCCGTGTTTCCGCGATGAAGATCCTCGCGCGGATCGTCACCCCGGTGAGTTCTATCAGCTCGATCTCGAAATGAGCTTCGTCGAACAGGAAGACGTTTTCCAAGTGGCTGAACCGCTCATGATTGAGCTCACTCACACGTTCAGCGACAAAAAAGTGATGTGGGATCCGTTCCCACGGATCAAATGGAAAGATGCCATGAATAAATATGGAACGGATAAGCCGGACCTGCGCTACGAAATGGAAATCAAGCCCGTGACCGATCTCGTGAAGGGCAGCGGGTTCAAAGTTTTTGCGGACGCTGCAGCTTCAAAAGGTGTGGTCCATGCTCTGTGTGTCCCCAAAGGCGCATCATTCACGCGCAAGGACATTGATGAGCTGACGGAAACCGCCAAGATCTACGGCGCGAAGGGCCTCGCCTATATTCTCGTCAAAGAGAACGAACTTCAGTCCCCCATTGTGAAGTTCCTTGGTGATGATCTTGCGCAGAAAATCATGGCAGAAGTCGGAGCGAAGGCGGGAGACGCCGTGTTCTTTGCTGCAGACGTATGGCTTACAGCATGCAAGTCACTTGGAGCTGTACGCGCAGACTGTGCGAAACGACTCGGACTCATTGATCCAAAGAAAGCCGCGTGGGCGTGGATTGTCGACTTCCCGATGTACGAATGGAATGACGAAGCAAAGAAGATCGACTTCTCCCACAACCCTTTCTCGATGCCCCAGGGCGGCATGGAGGCTCTTCAGACGAAAGATCCGTTGGATATCCTCGCCTTCCAGTATGACTTCGTCTGCAACGGCTTCGAGCTCACATCAGGAGCGATCCGCAACCATCGTCCTGACATCATGTATAAGGCTTTTGAGATCGCCGGGTACTCCAAAGAAGAAGTCGATCAGAAATTCGGCGCGATGATCAAAGCCTTTCAGTTCGGAGCTCCTCCACACGGCGGATGCGCTCCGGGCATCGATCGTCTCATGATGGTGCTTTGGGAATGTAATTCTATCCGCGACATCTACGCGTTCCCAAAGAACGGCAAAGCCCAGGATGCGATGATGAACGCACCGTCGGTCGTAGACCCAAAGCAGCTCAAAGAGCTGCACATCAAAATCGTCGATTGAGGACAGGATAAGGCTCGTTTCTCGTCTTCTTTTACATGACAAAGAAGATATCGGTCCCAAAGAAGAAATCCAGCAGCTTCATGGGTGAAATCCTTGATGGAGCTGGGTGGGTCGTACGACAAGCTGCCCTTCCTGTTCCGGATGGACTTCTCGAGTCACTGCGAAAGAAGAAGAAATAGAAACTATTCAGTTTAGTTCCGCCCTTCTTCTGATTATTGCAGCATCGTAGTCTGCGAACGCATCCTCAATTCTTCGAAAGGCTTCTGCATTCTGCTCATCAATCGCTTTTTGAATGAGATCTTTAAGAATGCCGTACGCGGGCGGGCGGCGAGGTATGACGATCTGCTTTGGTGGTGTCTGAGGATGGGCAAATGATGGAAAAAATTGTCCAATACAACCACGGCTCTCTTCAGCAATGATGTGAGTGTTTGCTTCTTGCTTCGTATCTTCATACTCTCGCTCTTTTTTGTGTACGAGAATGAGGAGCTTGTTTAATTGTTCGAGTGGCATCATCTCGCTCAAGATAATGATGA
>CAZBSN010000075.1:0-5130 GCA_964494435.1 uncultured Candidatus Peribacteria bacterium
AGACCGATGCAGAGCGGTCCGATCCTCCAGCGTCTCGGCACCCAGAAGAGGAGGCTGTCGAAGAGTGCCAAGACAATCGCCACGTTGGATCCAGACACGGCAGTGATATGCGTGAGGCCGCTTGTTCGAAGCGCTTCCGTGAGTGAATCGGGAAACGATGCACGTGTTCCCGTGAGCAGTCCCACTGCGAGCGACGCCGCAGGCTCAGGAAAGAGCAGACGGATCCTGCCTTCCACCATTTCACGGAACCTAACCAGTAGACCAAACGTGCTGAGTGGCGCGGGAGCGATGGACGTTATTCGCGGACCGAACATCGTCGTTTGAATGCCGCGTGTGCGGAGTAATTTGCCGAAGCCCACATGCTCTGCGATTTCCAGCTTTCCCATGAGCCGCACTGTCTCGCCGTACGCATACCGCGGCCACATGCCTCTGTCTCGCACGAGCACCCGTCCCTCAAGCAACGTCGAGCCGCTGGCTACTCTCAGATCCGAGACGACGTACGCAATCGACGTGTCGCCGATCTCCGGTGCATCCGCGATCCGCCCTTCCAGGACGATCGATCCGGTTCCCATCCGTTCGATGTGTGCGTCGCTGATCGGGCGATTGATGCGCCACACACCGATCACTGCAACGACACAGAGAAAGCCGGCAAGAAATATGTTCGGCAAAAACCGCATGCTTTGTACGGTAGAGCTTCTCCGGTCTGCATGGAGGCAGCTCATCCATGTGCTTCAAACAGGCCTCAGTCCATTGCGTCAAAATCAGTTCTTGTCGTGGGCAGAACTCAGCCGTGCGAGGGCGAGCCATTCGTCTGTCGTGAGGGTCTGTGGGCGCCTTGTGGGGTCAATGGAGAGCTTCTGGAGCATCGCCATGCCCTCATCCGTTGCGCCCAATGTGTTGCGGAGCATTTTGCGCTTCTGCCCAAAGCCGAGCTTCAGCAACTTCAAGAGACGGTCGATTGTTGGTCCATCTGCGAGCGGCTTTTCAAACCCGTCGATATGGAGGACAGATGAATCCACCTTCGGAGGAGGAAGGAATGCGCCAGGGGGAACGTGACGGACAATGTGTGGCTTTCCGAACAGTGAGACGACGACCGTGAGGAGTCCGCGGTCATCTTTATCGCAAATTCGCTCCGCCACCTCGCGTTGAATCAGAAGCGTGAGCGAGGTCGGCGCTCGGGGGCTTTCCAAAAATGCGTGTCGCAGGAGGGGAGAGGTGATGTGATACGGAATGTTCGCGACAATTTTGTACGGTTCGGTCGGGAGCGGAATCGCGAGGGCGTTGCCTTCGACAATCTCGAGCATGTCGCCTCGCTTCGGCGCATCCACGAACGTGCGTAGCAACGGCAACACGCGAGGGTCGAGCTCAATTGTCTGCACCCGTGCTCCTGCATCAAGCAGTGCTTCCGTCAGAATGCCGATGCCCGCGCCAATCTCTACGACCTGCTCTCCCTGCTCAATCTCTGCGCTCTTCAGAATGCTCTCTAGAACCGATTCATCGACTAAATAGTGCTGGCCCAAGTCTGTATTGAGCTTCAGTCCCGCCGCTCTGCAGAAACCCGATACGCGTTCGGCGAGTGTGGCCATATCCAGACACTGACATTGTTCCTGATGTTGGTAAAGATGTTGCGATTGTTTGATACCTTTCTGTGTCTGTACCGTAGAGATAGCATCTGTCAGTTTATGACAGAATATTCCCTTCCTATCGTCTCCTCTCTTGTATGAAACACCTCACTCTCCCTGTATCGGCTTTTCTCGTTGTTGCTCTCGCAACAACTGCGTTTGCTCAGAATGTCATCATCACGGGTACTCTCGATTTTAACGAGATAGACCTCGATCGGTATTCCGACGCCCCATTCAATGATCATCAAACGGATCTCGCTGTGAGCGTGCTCACAGAAGAGAGCATTCTTTTCGGAAACGATGACGGTACGTTCCGTCCAGAACGAACCCTTAACCGAGCGGAATTCGTTCAGATCATCATGCGACTCATCGATGACAATCGCGCAGTGAGCTTGAGCTGCTTCCCGGATGTCAGTTCCGACGTGTGGTACGCGGAACCCGTGTGCCGCGCAAAGGCGCTGGGCATTGTCCGTGGCAACGCACGTGTTGGAGTGCCCGAAAGCCAGTGGCGTTTTGAACCGACGCGAGCAGTTCAGTATGAGGAAGCGATCAAGATGCTCGTCGAAGTCTTCGGTCATCCGGTCTCAGGTGATACAGAGGGCTTGGACTGGTACGTCCCCTACATTGATGCCGCACAGGATCTCGATCTCACGATTTCTGGCCTCAGAGTGGGCGAGTCCATCACGCGTGGCACAATGGCCAGACTGACCATCGCGTTCCTTGCGGAAGACAATGACCAGCTCGATGACTTGCGAGATGCGGAGGAGGGGCGAGACGATGATAACAATTCATCGAGTGCCAGCTCGAGCAGCCGCACATCTTCGTCGTCCAGCAGATCGTCCAACAGCAGCACAACGGGCGATCCCGATACGAACCTCTCCATCCGATCGAATTTCCTCGTCCTCGGAGAAACAACGCCGGTCCTCGGAGCCGTCGATTTCTTCGCGCAGAGCGAGCCGATTGACGTCGATATGATCCGCGTGAGGTTCTCCAGTGATCCATCGTCCATCCAGCAGGTTCGCATCTATGCGGAAGATGATGGTCGTCTCCTTGGCACGTCCTTCCGTGACGGCTCAGGCGACTACGAGGTTGCACTCTCACCCGGTGAGCTCGTATTGGAGCATCGCATCGAGGAAGGCGTCTACGTCCGTGCACTCATGAAGCCCGCGGATGGCGGGGCTGCCGGCGGACAGATCGTCCAGATCGAGCACATCGAGGTCGATGGCGACGGCCAGTGGAGCGACAGTGATTACACGGTGACGTCTACAGAGATCTTCCTGCCGTTTGAGACGACGCCCGCAGTGATCACGATCTTCCGTTCGACGGGTTCCGTGACGTCCTTGGGATTCATCTCCGGACCGAATGTGACGCTCGGCGAGTTCGACGTTCGCGCACGCTCCACCGATAACGATTACACGGTCGCGCTTGAATCTCTCGTCTTCCGTCTCACCGCTTCTTCAAGCGTTACGCTGGACGACGTCGAGCTGACGGTTCCCGACACGGGCGCGTCCACGTCCTGCACAATTTCGTCCTCGACCATCACCTGTGACGACATTTCTGTGAGCGTGGGGACCATCGATACGATGCAACGCTTGAGACTCATCGGAGACGTCACCCTCGACTCCGGGGCCGTGAACCCATTCCTCCAGGTGTCGCTGCAGGAAGCAGGCGGGCCGAACAGTCCGGGTGACATCGAATGGACGGATGGCTCCCATACGTACGATTGGGTCCCGTTCGAGGAGCCGGTCGCACGTGGTATTCGCTATGAATAATTGAAGATGTGGGGGCATGTACAATGCCCCTGCATTTTCTTGCACCACCATGCCCCTTCGCCCCTCCACCATCGCTCTGCTTACAAGCTTTGTTGCGTTGACCGCATGTCAGGGCATCACCTTCACAGGCGGGCAGAGCGTGTCGTCTACTTCGATGTCCGTTGCATCGTCATCGAGTTCGCCCAGGACGTGCGGTGAAATCGATTTTGCACAAGATGGCACGATGGAAACGTGGAACACGGAGCCTGCCACGGAAATGATCGAGATTGATCGTCCCAACCTCGGCTTTAGCGTCACGATTCCGTACAACCCTTCGTGGGGCAGTCCGGATCTTCATTGCACGCTGACGGAGTTTGACGAATGGTCGGTCGCGGGAGAGGAGGGCGTCCAATTTGGCTTTGCGCATGTGTTCGAGGGAGGGGGCGTGACCAGATTCAATGTCATCGCTGCTGTTCCCGCCCGTTCAGCAGAGGAAGCACTCGAAGCGGCGCGCACAGAACAGGAGCGCTCAGACTTGCCGCTGCCGCCGTCCGCCACGCCGACGATCCTCACGATCAACGGCAACACTGTCGTCCGGCACGGATCCACAGGCTTGTGCGACGAAACGTACTTTGAAGTTATCGGGAAGAACCGAAACTATGTGGTGCGCTCCGTCTGCGATATCGACGCTGACGGTCGTCAGACTGCGCTTGAAACGTTGGTCTTGTATTAATATCAGAGCAGCTTCAACGGCGCGATTGAGAGCGCGAACGTCTTCTTCTTGCCCTCTGCAAACTGCACCTCAACGACGTCTCCGCGTTTTGCGGTGACTGTGCCTTTTCCGAACGATGGATGTTCCACGCGGCTTCCAATCTCCATGCCGCCTTCTTGATTGGCGGAGTCTTCACCCATGTCTTGATTGAACTCAACTTCCACTCCTTCTTGTCTGAATGGTTGTACGGTTCCACCTCGCCGCGCTTTCTGTACGCCTGATTGTCCCGCCCAGGCGAATGCTGAGAGCACGTCATCGCTTCGTCGCTCGATCGTGTTGTCTGGTAGATCATCGAGGAACCGGCTCGGAGCCGTGTTTTTCTGCTCACCCCAGAGGAATCGTTCTGAGGCGAAGAAGAGGCGCAGGTGTGTCTTGGCGCGCGTCATGCCGACGTACATGAGTCGGCGTTCTTCCTCCAATTGTTCTTTGTCATACACGGCGTTGGAGTGGGGGAAGAGTCCTTCTTCACAGCCAACGATCATGACGTGCTCGAACTCCAAGCCCTTGCAGAGGTGGAGCGTCATGAGCGTCAGCGCGTCACCACCCTCTTCGAGCTTATCCACCTCCGAGACGAGCGCCGCTTCCTCCAAGAAGCTGAGGAGCGATGTTGCAGGATCCAACGCATCGTACTTATGCATGACTGTGAGAAGTTCGCGGACGTTCTCCCAACGCTCTTCGCCTTTTTCTTCGTCGCCTTCGGTGAGCCACTTCTCCATGCCGACCGCTTCGAGAAGCTCAGCAGTCAGATCTGCAACGACCAAGACTTTGGCGCGGTCCCGGAGTCGTTCAATGAGCGCCACGAACGTACGAATGCGCTCCTTCGCTCCATTGTCGGCGTCTGGCACCTCGTCGATCTCGTGCAGTGCATCCCAGAGCTGTAGGCTTCGCGTCTGTGCGTAGACCTGGAGCCGTTCGAGCGTGCGTAATCCAATCTTCCGAGCGGGGATGTTGATGATGCGCAGCAGTGACAGCGTGTCGTACGGAT
>CAZBSN010000076.1:0-1436 GCA_964494435.1 uncultured Candidatus Peribacteria bacterium
GCTCACACATGGAATCGGCCGTTCACGGCTCTGAGCTTCCTTGCAGGCGCGTTCTGTTCGGGACTCGCGGGGTTCATCGGCATGCGCGCTGCGACGATGGCGAACGTACGCACGACGGAAGCGGCTCGCACGAGCGTTACAAAAGCTCTTCAGATTTCCTTTTTCAGCGGAGCCACGATGGGCCTCGCCGTCGTCGGTTTGGCATTAATCGGACTCGTTGGCGTGTTCCTTCTCCTCTTGCAGTGGATTGGCGTACGCGAAGCGCTTTCGCCGCTCACAGGCTTTGGCTTCGGAGCATCGGTCGTTGCACTCTTCGCTCGCGTGGGCGGAGGCATCTACACGAAGGCGGCGGACGTCGGTGGTGACTTGGTCGGCAAGCTTGAAGCGGGCATTCCGGAAGACGATCCTCGCAACCCTGCAGCCATCGCCGATAGCGTCGGCGACAACGTTGGTGACGTGGCGGGCATGGGAGCCGATCTCTTCGAAAGTTACGTTGGTGCGATCCTCGCGACGATGCTCGTCGGCATCCACCTATCGGTCGGGGGCGTCACGCCGGGTGCACTCCTCGCATACCCGCTCCTGCTCTGCGCAGTGGGCGTCGTGGCGTCGGTGCTCGCACTCGGTGTCGTTCGCACGAAGGATCCATCCAAGGTTCAATCAGCTCTCAAGAACGGCATGATCATTTCCGGCGTGCTGTTCCTCGCAGGCGCACTCTGGCTCACGCTCATGTGGTTCCCTGAAACGTTCGCCTGGCGCGTCTTCTGGGCCGTCACGGCAGGACTCGTTGCGGGTGTGCTCGTTGGTCTCATTACCGAGTACTACACGGCACATAAGTATCGTCCGGTGCAGCGTTTGGCGGACTCGTCAAAAACGGGACCGGCCACGGTGCTCATCGAAGGGTTGGCGCTCGGCTATGAGTCGACGGCTCTGCCGATCGGCGTCATCGTCATCGCCATGGGCGTCGCGTATCACTTCGCGGAGCTCTACGGCATCGGCGCGGGCGCAGTGGGCATGCTTGCAACACTCGGCATGACGCTCGCGATCGACGCATTCGGTCCTGTCGCAGACAACGCAGGCGGCATCGCCGAGATGGCGGGTCTTCCGAAGGAAGTGCGCGAGCGAACGGATGCTCTCGACGCCGCAGGAAACACGACTGCTGCGATCGGCAAGGGCTTCGCAATCGCCGTTGCAGGCTTCATGTGTTTGGCTCTCTTCGGAGCATTCAAGGAAGATTCTGGTCTGCAGATGATCGACGTGAGCAAGGCATCCACGCTCATCGGTCTGCTCATCGGCGGCATGTTGCCGTTCCTCTTCTCGGCGCTCACGATGCGCGCGGTTGGCCGCGCGGCGATGGAAATCGTCGAAGAAGTGCGCCGCCAATTCCGCGAGATTCCGGGTCTGATGGAGGGCACAGCAGAGAGCGACCCGAAGAAGTG
>CAZBSN010000076.1:1536-5045 GCA_964494435.1 uncultured Candidatus Peribacteria bacterium
TCGCTGAACATCCTCGTGAAGCTCATGACCATGATGGCGGTCCTCACGGCGACGCTCTACGGAGCGACGGGATTCCTCAGTTAAACGCCCGCGTGCAGTTTCTTCTCTGCGTTTCGCAGCTGTAGTTCGTAGAGTCTCTGACCCGTCTCGGTTGGATACTCTCCACGCGTGCAGCCATGACACAGCTGATCATCTTCCATGCCCAGAACTTCCGCTACCCGTCCGAGTGGAAGAAAGCTCACTGAATCGACATTGAGACTCTTCGCCATCAGGCGCGCAATTTCATCGGTCGATGCACCCTCGGATTCCATTTGGCGGAACTGCGTCATCCAGAGTTCGTCGGTCGTCGACATGTTGATGCCGTAGAAACACGGAGCAATCACCGGTGGGAATGCCACTCGAACGTGGGTGCTGCGCGGCTTCTTCGACTGCCGGATCCGCTTGATGAGAGCCTTGAGTGTTGTACTGCGAACGACGCTGTCTTCGATGAGCACGATGTCTTCCCCCTGAATAAAACGACGTTTGATGATGTATTTTCCCTGCACTGCTTGTGCCCGATGTGCATCGTCATCGATGAACGTACGCTTCGCTTTTGGGTTCTTCACAATTGCGTCGATGCGGCTGAGAAGCGACAAGATATGTGTATATCCCTCCGCCGTGGCTTTCGCCGAATCGGGAACTGCCACGACAATCGGCTCGATGCCGAGCTCTTCCCAAAGTGGTGCATCGAGTTCGGCGAGCAGTTCGCCAGCCCTGTGCCTCACGCTGTACGTCTGCACCGTGTCGAGCGTGGAGAGGCGCTTCGCGAAGTACCACCACTCGAATATGCAATGCGCGGGCGTCGCTTTTGCGAGGCGGAGGAACGTGGGTTCTTTCTGTTGCTGCAATCGCACAACTTCTCCCGGCTTGATATCCCGGAGTTGTGCTTTCTTTCCGAGTATTTGCTTGATGGCGTTGTCCTCGGACGCGATGACGACTTGATCCGCCACCCGTCCGAAGACCAAGGGATGGGTGCCGCGTTCGTCTCTCCATGCATACGCCTCGCCGGGCTGCTGCTGCAGCGTCATGATGTTGTGCGCGCCGTCGAGCATGGGCCAAAGCTCGCGGATGGCGTTGCGCATGGAGCCAGTTGTATTCAGCAGGTGTTGAAGTTCCCGTCCAACGCTGTCGGTGTCGCTCACCGCGCGTCCTCTCTCGCCGCGCGCACGTGATCTCCTTTGCAATTCTGTGTCTTCGACCTGTCCGTTGTGGGCGAGCACGAAATCCTTTTGCCTCAATGGTTGCGCCGCGCTTGGTCCTGCTTTTCCTTTTGTGCGATATCGGTTGTGAATCAAGCAAACTTTCCCGTATTGCTCGCGTGCGAATCGTGCGAGCGCCTGTGTCACGAGTCCCTCTTTCTTTATCACCCGTAACATGTTTCCTTCTCCCAGCGTGGCTGCTCCGACGTAATCCTGTCCGCGGTTCTCTAGATGGCATGCCACGCCGTAGGCGAGCGGCACGACATTGTGACGGCCCGGAATATCGTACGCGAGCGTCAGGCCGCACTTGTCATCAATGTCCTCAGGCATAGCGGATAAGTATGCCACACGAACCTCGAAACAAATAGAAGTGTTCGGAAAGGGGAGTAGAGGGGCTTGTGTGATGTTTTGCTATATTTGACTTTGCGTGTCAAACGATGCAGGATATTCCTCCTATGAAGCACTCTCGAGAGGTTGCCCTTACTCCGATGGACGTCACAGGCGTCCCGACGAATCCGATGTATGAGCGTTTGATGAAAGTGATACCAGACCACGGCGAGAAAAAAACACTCACTGATTTAAAGAATGCACATGAAGCAGCTGTGAAAATTGTTGAAGCAGCGGGACGCGTTGTAGAGGGAATGACGCCGGAGGCAGATCCGCGCAATGCAGCGAAGGCAGCGTTTCACACATACAACCGTGCAATATGGGACCTTGCAGCAAAATATTCTGTTGCAGAACCAAAAAGGTCGCGTGATGACATCGATTTAACTCCGATTCGTGGCTTGGGGAGTATCCCCATCATCGTTGCGAATTCAGTGAATATCGGTTTACGTGGTGTTATGGCAGCTTCTCGGTATGGAATGACGGGCACGATCATGCAGGAAAAAAATGCTGAGGAAATGGACAGTAAACTGTCCGCTTATGCTCAGGCGTTGCGTGCAGCACATCCTCTCTATCGTGAAGCGTGTATTTTGACGCCAGATGCGGAAGTGAGAGATTACTGGCATTACATTCAGCGAGGCGAGGAGGACATCGCGATCGTTGTTGAGGGAGATCGCGGTCATTTCAATCGCGACGGCAAGTTTTTAGGCATCGTTGGTCCTGACGAGATTCAAAGAGCGAAGGGCCGGTCCAGCGTCGCGATTCGCAAAATTTACAAACCTGCCCACGCAGTACTCACCGCTCCCAGTGGAATCGATGCTCGCGGTGTGGTAGATCTTCTCGACAGCCAGCACGAAAGTTTTCTGCCCATTATGGATGATAAAGACGAAGATCGTGTTGTAGGCGTGACGTCTAAAAAGTCCGCCGCATTTCAATTGCGATTCAAGCCTCACGTGGATGAAAAACGAGGGGGGTTGGCGTACCTCGTCGGGCTCCGCCATGACGAGAAAATGTTGCCTCTTATTCGTCAGTGGATCGAAGAGAAAGTGGTTGGTATAGGGTTTAAAATTGATCGCGCGCATCTCGATCGAGGGACGGCTCCTTTCAGATTTATTGCGGCGGTGAGAAAGCTCATCGATGAAATGGATCCTACGTTGGAACTGCATGCAGGAAACGTTGCTACAGGAGATGGAGCTCTGCGTGCGGCGGATGCTGGAGCTACGGGCATTTGGGTGGGCATCGGTCCATCGCCGGTATGCGTCACTCGTGAAGTAACGAATTATGGAGTGCCTCAAGTGACGGCAGTGGAGAATGTACGTGAGGCATATGAGCAACACGGCTTCGCGGGGAAAGTAGTGATCGTTGCCGATGGTGGAGTGCTTGATACGTCTGGACATTTGAATGCTGTGAAGAGGGCAGGTGCTGATTTTGCCGCCGGAAGCACGAATTGGTCCAAAACGCGAGAAAGTTCCGATGAAATTGAGAATTTCAAAGCAAAAAACAAATCGAAGCGTCGCATATGGGTCTCGGGGAATGCGTCGAATTTAGTGCAACTGGATTCTTTTCCCGGTCTGAATGAAACGAAGAGTGAAACGTTCAGGCGCGTTCGAGGACCGAGGAGAGAGGGTGACACGCAAGTTGTTCCAATGGATCCTCGCTTCGAGAATTATCGCCAATGTGCTGAAATGCTGACGGACGGAGAAACCTCCGGTGTGTCTTTTGCTGGCGGTGATACTCCTGCCGAAGCATACGAACATAGTGAGGGTGTTCGACAAACGACCGCCGGCCAGAAGGAAGGAGGGTCACGGTTGCAAGGAGAAACCCCCGAATACTAATTTCCATTTGCCTTCACAGGCCCTCTGGGTTAAAAATGGTCCATGGTTACCC
>CAZBSN010000077.1:0-4824 GCA_964494435.1 uncultured Candidatus Peribacteria bacterium
ATACAGCAGGGTAATACATGAGGGAACCGATGGCTTCTTATGCCTCTTCTGATTCGGCGAGTGCTTCCACTCCACCTGCTTCTGGCGAGGCCTCTTCAGAAGATGATATGGCGTCGGCTCCTGCTAGTGCCGTCACAGCGGCTTGAGTTTCATCCGCCACCGCTGCAGGTCCTGCTTCAAACTGAGGGAGCGCCCAAATCATGAAGAGTTCCGAATCGGGCCCATTCTTCACGCGCCGCAATGTGAAATGCTGGCCCAGTTGCAATCGAATCGATCGGAAATTCACAGATGAACTGTCAAAGCGATGCTCGTGTGTTTGCCCATCGACGGTGAAGCGGATGAGTGTGGATGTATCTCTGTTCTTTTCACCGAGTTCAACATCCCTGAGTTCAACAACATGTCCGTTGTAATCTGCAATGAGTTCTTCTCCTCCTCGCTTCTCGTCTTCTTTCATTGGCTCTGAGCAGTAGAGCAATCGTGACCCCACTAACAGTGGAGAAGATTCCTTCGGTTGTGCTTCTACAGCAACATCAGACTTCGCCGGTGCTTCGAGAGTGCCTGGTTCTAGGACAGCTGGTTCAGATTCTGCAGGTGGTGTCATGCAAGCACCTTATCGTTCTGTCAATCGCTCGGCAAGACCAACTTTTTGTTCCATTGCGTCCATATAGAAGGGGACTATGATTTTTCACATGGAGGATTTATCCGATCAAGTTCGCCGTGAAGACCAGTGCGCTCTCATGCAGGCGGCTGTACAGCATCAAGAGTTATTACCGGCTCATGAAAAAGGGAATGTGGGCCGCCTTTTGAAGCTCTTCATGTGGAGGCTCTATATCGAACTGTGTTGTGAGGCGGAGATGTACAAATGGCCAGATCCCGATCCGAATAAAGTTGGTGAAGAGTTCTATCGATGGATCGATCAAGAAACGCGCAATGCTATGTGCCGATATGCCGAACGAGGGAAAGTAGTTGATGGTCCAAAGTGCACCGAAACCCGTCGCCTCGTTCTTGAAGCTGCCGGGACACGCGCAGCTGCTTTGCTGTTGATTGCATGGGAAGGACAGCCTCAGCCGAACTTGGCGGATCCGGCAATGGACATGCGGACCTTGCGCAGCCCACTCGAAGGATATCTTCCGGAAGAATGGCGACGACAGGCTGCGTAACATTTCTTACCCTCCTCGTGCCTGTCGCTTCAGCTCCGCATCGATGAAGTCTTGGATATCGCCGTCGAGTACGGCTGTCGTGTTCGACGTTTCATGCTCCGTGCGAAGGTCCTTCACCATCTGATACGGATGGAGAACATATGAGCGAATCTGCTGGCCGAAGCTTGCCGACTTTGATGCGCCCTTCAGCTCTTGGTTCTGCGCCATCTTCTCTTCCTCTCGCTTCTCCATCAGCTTCGCCATGAGCATGTTCGTCGCGCGCTCGCGGTTCTTTATTTGAGATCGTTCCGTCTGACACGAGACGACGATGCCGGTTGGAGTGTGCGTCATGCGGATCGCGGAGTCGGTCTTGTTCACGTGCTGTCCACCCGCGCCGCCGGAGCGATAGGTATCCACACGCACTTCGTTCCAGTTGATCTCGATTGCTGCGCCGTCTCTGATTTCCGGCAACACTTCCACGAGCGCGAAACTTGTCTGGCGTAAACTCTTCGCATTGAAAGGGGAGAGTCGGACGAGGCGGTGAGT
Organism: uncultured Candidatus Peribacteria bacterium; assembly: GCA_964494435.1. GTDB lineage: Bacteria > Patescibacteriota > Gracilibacteria > Peribacterales > Peribacteraceae > DALYDP01. The sequence continues at coordinate 1,686 of CAZBSN010000077.1, forward strand.
TCCCTTTTCGCACTTCAAATATCCGTAGGCCGGATCTCCCTCTACAAGAATCGTCGCGGACTTGATGCCCGCTTCTGCTCCGTCTGTTTTTTCGAGAAGTTCCGTCTTCCATCCTTGGCGTTCGCAGTAACGGAGGTACATGCGCATGAGGAATCCGGCCCAATCTTGTGCTTCTGTTCCACCCGCCCCGCCGCTGATTGTGACGTACGCGTTCAAGTGATCAAACTCGCCGCTCAGGTAGAGCATGGGTTCCAACTTCGCCCATTTCTCTTCTGCCTTTGTGACGTCAGCACCGAGGCCTGGCAGATCCGACTCGGCTGCCATTGGAACCAGCTCCAAGAGACTTGCAACTTCTGTGTGTAATTCACTCACTGGTTCCCATGTCTTCTTTAATCCACGCAGCTCAGCAAAGAGTGCGTTCGCAAATTTCTGATCATTGTAGATGTCGGGCGATGACGCTTTCTTCTCTAACTCAGCAATCTTCTCCGGAACTTTCCGTGCCTCAAAGCGAGTCCTTCCCTGTCGAAACGGCTTCCTTCAGAGCCTGTAATTTTTGGAGGAGTTCTTCCATGGGGGAGAGGACTGGACGGAGCTTATAGCTTTTAGCTTTTAGCTACTAGCTTGGCTGCGAGAACGCATTCAACTATTAAAAAACATTGTACGTTTTCCACAAGTTTCGAGACAGGCAAAAACCTGCGATTTGTGCTATACTGAGCAGAAACCAACATGTCAGACACACTCACACCAGAACCGCAGCACGACATAAGCGAGAAGACGATTCTCGAACGTATTTCGCTGCCCCTGTTATCTTTCGGTGTGGTGCTCTTTTTCATTCTCTTCATGTCATGGATCTTCGTCTTGCCGCGCATGACGATGTTCAGCGTTGGGGGAGTAAACGTCTCCGTGGATGAAGCGATCGCATACGAACGAATACTCAGAGCAGACGTCACGGCGCTTGATGCAGAACGAAAAGAGATCGTGCTCCCGTTCATTGATGCAACATACGACGCGCTCATGGCAGAGAAGCGCGCTCGTTCCATCGTGATCAATCATCGCGTCACTGTTCTCTCCACGCTCCGCCGTACGGTGGAAGCAGCGGGAGCAACGGTCCGAATCGATGCAGACCTCCTCGATTTCTCGCAGAACACCATGACGATCCGCGGAGCAGTGAAGGACAACGAACCAGGAACGATGGCTGCGCTCGCCGCAGGCATGGATGCGGTGATCAATCTGCCGTTCGTTCAAGGCGGCGAGCCCGCGCCGTTCATGCGTGAACAAGAACCTGACGGCACGTACGTCTCGCCGTTCAAGATTTCACTCACGCTCCAATGACATTCTCGTTTAATTCTCGCAGGCATGCAGTCACGGCCGCAGTGCTCGGAACCGCATTCTTTGCGGCGTCTGCTGGGCTTACGGCTGCGCACGTTCTTGCGGTCAGCGCCATGCGCGACGTCGGACTTCCAGTCGCTGCTCGCATTCCGGTTCTTGCTCAACGCAAAGCGGCACTCGCCGAGCAGGCAGACATTGCCGCGCTCCGTGCATCTGTCAGCGGCGAGGCCTACGACGAACTCTATCGCCTCTATGTTCTGCCGGATAAGCCGGACCTTCCGCGCGTCGTGTCCATTCTGGAGAAACTTCTGAACCGACTCGAAACAAGCGGCACTGTCCGTGAACTGACATCTATTCTTTCCACGGAAGAAACAAACACCATTACGATCGATCTCCTCGTCGCTGCAGGAAAAAGTTCCGATGTGATTCAACTCATCGACTTGAGCGGCATGCTCACGATCAGCGACGCGCTGACTCCAGCCGATCACGATGCGCTCTTGGCGCTCACGGAACAGGAAGATCCATCAGCCATCGTCGCGCTCGAACAGTTCCTCACGACGGATCTCCTGCGGTATGCATCGGAGCCTCAAGCGAGCGAGTCTCAATTGCTCCGTGCCGGCGCAGATGACGTGTTCCGCCAAAACGTTCTCTCCATCCTCGACGCATCGCGGCTCCGCTCAATCGCCGCGACAGCAACGTTCCTTGCCAATGATAAGAAGGGGAGTGTGTCTCTGTGGCCACTCCCACTTCTGACAATCGAATCGGTGCGCACAGAAACAACGCCTTCAGGTGAACATTTGACGCTCACGGTCCGAGCACATGGAAAGACGAATTCTTGATCCTCTCAACGAAATTCTGTACAGTGACGCCTCGTCCCCCTCTTTCGTTTGCGACAACGCCACCAGTACGGAAAGTTCCAGAAACCATTGGAGAAGCGTCCACGGATGAACGAACAGATCACCGTGCCTGAAGTGCTCCTTGTATCCGAGGACGGCAAGGCAGAGAAGTTGCCGATCGCCGAAGCGCTCGCACGCGCTCAGGAAGCGGAGCTCGATTTGATCGAAGTGTCGCCGAAGGCTGTTCCGCCAGTGGTGAAGATCGAAGATTTCGGACACTTTCTCTACGACTTGCAGAAGAAGGAGCGCAAACAGAAGAGCGGCAGCAAGCAGACAGAAACGAAGATGCTTCGCTTTGGATTCCGCACAGAGAAGCACGATTTGGAACGATTGGTCGAACGCTCAAAGGAATTCCTTGGAGAGCGTCACTTGGTGAAATTCCTCGTCCGCCTGCGTGGTCGTGAACTTTCGAATAAGGATTACGCCATCCAGAAGCTCAAGGGCATCCTCGAAGCCCTCAAGGACGTCGCAGAGATTGAGCAGGATGTAAAACCACAGGGGAGAGACTTCTATGCAGTCGTTCGACCTAAGAAATAGGCTGAAACAGCGCTTGCATCCCGTGTAAGCTCCCCTATACTCTCGGCCCACTATGCCAAAGATGAAGTCCCACAGCGGCGCAAAGAAGCGGATCCGAAAGACGGGTCGGGGCAAATTGGCCATGAAGCGCAACAGCCGCAGCCACCTTTTGCAACAGAAGAGCAAGAAGGCGAAGCGCGAAAACCGCACACTCATGCTCCACAAGACGAATATCGCACACGTCCGCCACCTCGTTCCTAACCTCTAAACATGCGTGTTAAACGCGGCATTGTCCGACATCGCAGGCACAAGAAGATTCGCACCCAGTCCAAAGGTTTCCAAGGCCTCGGACACACGACCTTTAAGAAGGCAAAGGAGCGTCTCATCAAGGCTGGTCA
>CAZBSN010000078.1:0-4763 GCA_964494435.1 uncultured Candidatus Peribacteria bacterium
CTTTTGCCGAACCAAAAATCCATATAAAATGGCTTTCTGTGGTTGGACGGATGTCGGCAGTGGAAGCGACGAATGTGCCTAACGATGCAATTTCGCTCTCTGTTTCTAGCAAGTGACGAAAGTGAGATTTCCCCTCATCCGTGAGATAACGGTTCATGAATTCTTGTGGTGTAACAGATTTGCCTACTTTTTCTATGGCTGCCGCAAATGTTTCTTTTGCCGATTCAGTTGCCTGGGTTGTGGATTCTTCTGTTGAAGTTTCAGTACTTGCATTGAGAGTTGCCGCTGCGGCTGCTACTACGTCGGCCACCATCGAAGCTATACCATCCGCACCGAGTGCGTTTCGCACAGCTACCATCCTCTTATCTGTGGAGCCTATGAGTTCCTCGAACGCCCGTCGCGTGAGAGTGGCGAGCCTCTGTTGCTCCGATACTGAATACAGTGCAGAAACCCAGTGAATTGATACTCCGCCTGCCTCTTCCTCCATTACCACTCTCACATCCCTACTTGTGGGCTCCGCTCCAAGCTTCGTATTGCCAACGTTTGTCCCATTCGGCAGATACACCATCGCGGCAATGATGGGCCGGTCTGACGTTGCATCTGCTGGTCTGCTTGGAGCGACCACGTTCACTGAGACGGATTTTGTTTCTCCGCCGCCGAGGCCGAACGTGAATGTGTCTTGCAGCGTGCCTCGCTGCGGTTCTCCCGCGTACCACGTCACATACACCTTCATCGTGAGATTCCCTCCGGCGAGAGCAGAGTTTCGCACTTGATAGAGCGCATTAGCGATGTGGCCCGGATGCGCGAAGACCGGTGCCGCGTGTTCTCTAATTTCTGTAATGCCTGCAGAGACGCCCTCTGTTCGGTGTTGTTCGTACATCGAGAGCATGTCCACATCCACCGTGCTCTGTGTCATTGTGCGTGGCGGCATCAGTGCTTCTGCACTCGCTCCTTGCGTCATTGTGAGCCGTCCCGTTGCTCCCGAAAATCCTCCAGCAAATGAAATGAGAGCGGGTGCTCCCGGTGCGATGAGGACCGTATTGTCATTAATTCGCTGCATATATCCTTCCGGGAAGCCGGATGTGGTCACCGTTTCGCGTCCGCGGTAATCCACTCCTGTCTTCATGATGGTTCCCACACTTGAGATTCGTCCGGAACCTTTCGTATATGTAATGCGGAAGAGTGTGAACTGCTGAGGGTCTCGCACGGCATAGAACAACTTTGTGCCGTTTCCGCTCGGTCCACCCCTGAGCTTCAGTTGCTGCACGGCTGCAGAGACGTTCGTTGGCATTTGCACGGTCGGAGCCGCTGCGAGCGCGAACGTTCGTGACGTGAAGTACGTGATTGGTTCGGTCGATGCAACGGGCATGTCGGGCATCACGGAGATTTGAAGATTGCTGACGGAGATCGTCGTTTTACCATTCGGTCGGAAGAGCACATCGGTGATGCCTTCGTCCTCTTCAAAGGTGAACGCACCGTTCGCCGGCACTTCCACGACACGCACTTCGTCATTGCCGCGGAAAATGTGTGCGTAGACTTTCATCGCTGGATTTGCACCCAGCACAGTCGCTTGAACGCCGCGCGTCATGCCATCCGCGCCTCGGAGATTGAGATGCTGTCCTGTGGGAAGACCGGTGATGATGGCTTCGTTGGCTTCAGGCGTTCGGAATGCCGTGTCCAACTCTGTCATCTGTGCCGCTTCGGCAATGAGCGCGATCAGTTCATCCGGCATTTCCAGGGCCATGCGGACGTTCTGCGTAACGTTCTGTGACGCGGCGTTCACAGTGGCTGGTGGAGTTACGACTGGAGGAGCCTCAGGCACGGTTGCAATGGGTGCGGGAGTGACTGCCCAGGGCGTTCGTTTCGCAATGAGTCTCGTTGCCTCCGGGAAGTACGCAACGGTCGCATCCGGCGAAAGGGCCACGGAGGATTCGTAGCTCATGTCCGGGGTCATCGTGTCTGTCCCCATGACTTTGATGACTCCTGTCGTCTTCACGTCCTTCAGATCTAGATAATGAATGTTCCCCCTGTTATCACGTGCGGTGAGTCGTGTGCCTGTCGTGTCCAGACCCATGAATCCGATGTTGGGCGTGTTGTAGGACGCGAGCGTCTCAAAATTCGTGTTCATGATGTGCACTCCATTTGTGTTGGTCACGCAGAGTACGTCTGACGCCGACGATGCGATCATGAGCCCGACTCCAGGCATCGACACCGTCCGGATGGCGGCGCCTGTCGTTGGATTGATCTCTTTCAGTTTCTGACCGTCATGATCAATGGCGAACATGCGTCCATCGACCGTGGCGAGGATATTTGCCGTGTTGTTCCCGCCGGTGATCGTCCGCAGAGCTCCAGTCTTCAAATTCAGAACAGTCGTCACCTTGTTCTCCCAGGTGCTCGAAAAGAGTTCGTCTCCCAAGAAGGTGAGGGGATACACGAAGCCAACCGTGTTGAACTGGCGCACCATCGTGAAGTTCGTTGTTTCATACACCCGCACATCCGGCTTTCCCGTTCCAACCGCCACGTATTTTCCATCGGGACTCACCGTGATATCCGCGATGTACGTTCCAATCGGAGGAAAACTCCTCACGAGCGTTCCCGTCCTCGTGTTATAAAATTCGAGCGCTCCATCTTGTGTGCCGCGTGCGAGGAGCGAACCGTCGCCTGCGGCGATATCAATCGCGAAGGTTCGCGATGGGCTCTGAGGCGTCAAAGACTCGGTACTATGATCTGCAGTCAGCGCTTGGCCGTTCCAGACGACGCTGGATGCATTCACGTCGGAGCTGAGGGCAGCATCTGTTACTTGTCGGCCTTCGAGTGTTTCCATACCGAGACGTCTGTGTCCAAGTTTTTCGCGTGGAGGCATGGGAGAAGGGAGGAAAAGAAGCATCCTCATCCAACTCCTCCGATGAAGCTCGCGGCAGGTGGCAAACGCTTCACATAAAAGCAGATGCCTCGTTTTTGGCTTAGCAGAGGGCTCTTTTCTGTTCTCTGAGACAAAAGATCACTCGGCGGAGCGCCCACTCTTACCGATGTGCTCGCTGGAATGAGAGCTTGAAATCTGCTATACTCATATGATGCCCTCACAAACAGAATCTCTGTTCCAAAAGGCGGTTGCATTAGGTGCTTCTGACGTGCACGTGGCAGTCGGAAGTCCCATTCAATTCCGCATCGATGGGGTGCTTGTTCCGCAATCGAAGAGCGATGTGGCTGCAGCTGACATCGACAAATTAGCCGAAGAGATTCTTGGCAGTTCGGGAATGACACGGCTCAAGGAGCAACTCGAATGCGATGCAAGCTTCTCCTTATCTGGAGGTGAACGCCTCCGTGTGAACTGTGCCTATGAACGCGGCAACCTCACGTTCGTCGCGCGCATTGTGCCGGCAACGATTCCGACACTGGAGTCTCTGAACCTCGCCGTGCTTGGTGAGCAGTTCCTCAATATGGGAGATGGTCTCATTCTCTTCACGGGTCCGACAGGCTCTGGAAAATCCACGTCGCTCGCCGCTCTCATTCATCAGTTGAACCAAACACGCTCACTGAACGTTATCACGCTCGAAGATCCAATTGAGTTTATGTTCCCCAAGGGACAGGGGATCGTCCGCCAACGTCAGTTCGGTGAGGACTTTCACTCGTTCCCCGATGCGCTGAAGCACGTTCTTCGCCAAGACCCGGACGTCGTCATGGTCGGTGAAATGCGCGATCCAGAAACGATTGCTGCGGCTCTCACGCTCGCGGAGACCGGTCACCTGACATTCGCAACACTCCACACGCCGAACGCCGTACAGACGATCGATCGCATCATCGACGTCTTTCCGCCGCACCAGCAGTCCCAAGTACGCGCCCAGCTCTCACTTTCGCTCCGTGCAGTCGTTGCGCAGCGTCTTATCCCCAAGAACGGCGGCGGACGCACTGCTCAGCGAGAAGTGCTCATGAATTCCTCAGCCTGCGCGAACATCATCCGCGAGAACCGTTTGCAGGAACTGAAGTCCGTTCTCCAAACGAGCGGCGACGTCGGCATGATTTCCTTCGAGAAAGACCTCAAGCGACTCCTCAAAGAAGGGCAGATCACCCAGGAGATCTACGATGCGTACGAGAAGATTTAAGGCTCTGAAAATGTCAGTTCGAGCGGAGTCGAGAACGTAATCACCCTCTTGGCTTCTTTGAGCCATTTTCCGATGTTCTCTCTAAGAAAAGAACGAGCGTGGAGAACTTCGCAAAACGACGTTTTACTACTATGTCACACAATTGCATATTTGACGAGTCCAACCAAAACGGTAGAGTGCACGTTTGCTCATGGACCAATTGCCTTCCAGCATCGAAGCCTACCTTGAAGAGGCTGGGTTCTCCGGAACCGAGATTCTCGTGCTCCGGCGTCTCATGGATGGCGAACCTCTCACGATTCGTCAGCTCGGAGCCAAGACGGGCAAGAGCACGGGCGTGCTCGACCAGGCGATGAAGAAGCTCCTGAAGAAGAGAATCGTGAAGAGAGAGATCATTAATGATACGCCGAAGTACATGCTCGACTCGATGCAGTCGGTTGTGGAGTGGATGGAGGACGACATGCAACAGAAGCGCGAAGTGCTTCTGCGACGTCACCAGAACTTTGAATCATTCGTGACGACTCTGGAAAGCGGATCGAAACGACCGGACATCGAATACTTCGAAGGGGATACAGGCATTACGCAGGCATACACCAAACTCCTCAACGGCCCCGGCGAAATTCTTCATTACTTCCCAGTGACGGTAAAAGAAGAAGAGGACAC
>CAZBSN010000079.1:0-4746 GCA_964494435.1 uncultured Candidatus Peribacteria bacterium
TGACTTTAGACGCTTAAAAGTTACACTTTGAACCCTTATGTCATCTTCACTTCACCTCGAAGGCGGCGGCCAAGAAGGAAAGCGGGAAACTGTTCCAACAGCGAAGCCTTTACTGAAAGCAAAACCGATTGTTGATGTGGGTACTCCAGCGGCGAGGCTTCGAACTGTTGTCACACCGCCTGCACCGCCAACAAATGCACCAGTCGGCGAGCCACCAAAAATAGAAGCTGTGGTTCCACCTCCCGTCAAAGAGGAAGATGATCTCGCTATCATCAAAGACAGGAAAGTCCAGGTGGGTGTTGGAACAGTTGCCGTAGGTTTAGCGACAGTCGTTGCATGGGCGAACGGACTCTTTTCTGCCGCTGCAAAACAGGAACAATCTCCTTCTTCTGAACCTACCTCTCCTGCTGTTGCGAAAGTAGAAGCAGGCACGAGCCATACAAAGACGATCACGCGACCTGCATCTGAAGAAGTGACCGCTCCATCTGCAGTCACAGCTCCACCATCGGAAACACCTGAAAACTTCAATCCTACAGAGAATCAAATTGTCTTTGAGCCTCAAAACTCCGAGATAGGCACGGAGGCAGATGATCCTGCTCCCGAAACGAATCCAATGGCCACAGCAGAAGCTGCGAAGACCGCGGAAGATGCATTCATGGAACGCGTGATGGCGGAGAAGAAGAACATGATTGGATTCGATGAAGACATTACTCGTCTGCTCACGAGCAAAAACATTAACATTTTCAGGCAAGAATTGGAGAAAATGCGCACAGCGGTGAAGAATGCCAGATCCCTCGAAAAGGCGCTTGCTCTTGCTCTGTACATCGAGGAGAAAATGAAGGAATACACCGACACAGAAAGCAATCAGACGAGGCGTGTGTGGGTCTTCGAGGGTCGCAACAAGGGCATCAACACAATGGCGGACATCGGCGCAATTGCGTCTGCTCGCTCGACGCTCGGCACGTTCCGTTCGGACGTCGAAGCGGCCGGGCCCAATCCTCAAGAGCCGAAGAAGCCGTCGATCGGCAAAGGGAACGTCGCATCACTCACGAAACTGGCCGACGGCACGGAAAAATACATCGACGGCGCCGAAAAGCTGCAGAAAGCAAAAGCTGAAGCGGATAGATTGGTAAAAGAAGATCCAGCATGGGCTTTACCGAAAGATTTGAATGCACTCTTCGCTCAATATCGAGCCTGGCAGGAGTTACTGAAGATGAATCCTGATGTGGCGGAGGCCTTGCGCCAGCGCCTGGGGCATCGCGTTCGTCTCCACGCAGGAGGTGTAAAAGATGCAATTGATAAAGGAAATGTGGAGGGAATGATTGCGGGATTGGGATATACGCCTGAAACACTGCCCGCCTCCGCAACTGGTGGAGGCCCCAAGCCAACTGGCCCTTCAGCAGAAATAGCGAACGGTAATCCTGTGGAGCGCGTAGTGCCAGCCGACTTACCAAACCCAAAATACATTGAGGAGTGGGATGCCTGGGCATGGTTCGCCCCAGAGCCAATGAGCTATGCAGAAGCAGAACGATACGCTTTTGTTAACGGCGGTTACCTTCCGATGCCTTTGAATGAGGCGCAGTACAAATTAATCATTTCTCTGGCAAAAGGTCATGAAATATTCTTAGGAGGAAGAAAGGGGGCCGACGGAAAAATGTATGCTGCTAATGGAGCTCCCATGTTTGTTGTTATGCGACTGGGCGAAGGGTTTAACCGAACTGAAGATGTCGTTCACCTCAAAGCGGAGGACGGAATGACGTCGGATTATAGCAGCAAAGATGCTGTTAATAAGCGGGTGGTTCTTTGCATTCGGCCAGCGAAACAAGCTCAACCTCCAAAGCGAGGAAAGGCCGATGATCCGAAGAAAAAAGTTGGATACAACATGCCGTCTGTTTCGCCAACGCTCTCCAACATTAACCGCCGAAACTCGTCGGAAGCCATAATGAGGCAACAGGCATCGAGCCGGATGCAGCATGCGAAAACAATGCGGAGAGCATAAGTGCAGTGTGAGCAAAAGCGCGTTAAGCGTGATACGATAACCACCGATTATGCCGCAGCGTACAAGCGCGCGTTCAATCGGCGTGGAGTGGAAATGGGTTTTTCTGTTGATACTGCTCCTGGGCCTCACTCTCCGCATCATCTACCTCTGGCAAACACCGTTCTTTGATCGAGAGCATGATGTGAACGCGCATATTGATTACATCCGCTTTGTTGCAGACAACTGGACCATTCCCCCATCGAACGCCGGATGGGAATTCCACCAGGCCCCGCTCTACTATTTCGTCGTCGCGCCATTCTACGCATTGGGACGAAGTTTGGGGTGGAACGATGATCTGACACTACGCGGGATCCAGATTCTGTCTCTCGCGTTCTCTGCCATCACGCTCTTCTCCGTGGTCGCAATTGGACGACGGTTATTCCCCAAGCGTGAAAAACTCCAGCAAGTGCTGTTCATGCTGGGGCTTGTAACGCTGCCCGCGCTCATCATAAACGCGACGCCCATTTCGAACGATGCTCTGTTCCATCCCCTCTCGTTCCTTTTCTTCGCATTGCTCATTCGTTGGTGGCAGACGGAAAAATGGCGTGATTGGCATTGGATGGTTCTCGTGGCCATCGCAGCGTGGCTCACGAAAGCGAGCGCACTGTTGTTCGTGCCCATTGCGTTCGGATGTTTGCTTTTGAAGACGACGCTTCCTGTGCAGAAACGCATCACACACGGACTCATTGCCGCTGTCGCGATCATGATCCTTGGAGGATGGCTCATTGCATGGCGCACCATGGCCGAAACCAATCCGGTCATGCTGCCGTTTAATGAAGTGCAGGGACTGTCCGACAGCGTCCTCGTGCGAAATTCCTGGGAGAACTTCCTCGTCTTCCGCCCCGCACAATTCATCGCGATTCCCTACAACCTTCCCCACAGCGACGACGCCGGACGCCAGTACTTCTGGGAATACTTCCTCCGCTCGGCATTTTCGGGTGAGTGGAATTTTGGATCGCTGCTTGCGCCGCTGCATTCGGCAACACTCTTCCTCTCATTGCTGCTCGTGCTTGCCGCCATTAGAGGAGTGGCCAAGACCACGTGGAAATCGCTCCTGAGTGCCGCACCTGTGTGGCTCACGGGGATCTTCGTACTCGTTGGTGCACTCATGTACCGAATCGACACGCCGTGCGCGTGCAATCAAGACTTCCGCTTCTCCCCTCTCCTCGCCATTCCCGCATTCTTCTTCATCGTGCAAGGGATCCGATACAAAGGCACATTCGGAGCAATCACAGAGTCCATCTATGTTCTCTTCATCGTTTGCTCGGCCGCGATGACCGTGCTGGTGTGGCTCGCATGACGGCGACTGTCCCGGTCTTCAGCGGTTCCTTCAGAATAAAGAAGAGGAGGATGATCGCCGACAGTGTGAGAGCCGCCGCAAATCCATCGAAGAGCGGGAATTCGCCGAAAAGCCCGCGATCGATGCCGGTGAGTGGAACAACGCCGACTGCATTGATGAACGTGGCGATCGACGCGAGAATGTACGGCCAGCGAAGCTGGCGATCGAGGAGCATCGGAATGCCGAAAATGATGAACGGGTAATAGTACCGCTCGTGCATCTGCGTGTTGAAGTAGTAGAAGAAGAGCCCCACCATCGCGAACGTGACGAGAATGCGTTGCTCGTCTTTCGACGTGCGCACCTTCGCAAAGAAAGCCTTCCGATAACGGAACGCAACGACGGCAGAAGAACCCAGGAAAAGAAGAAGTCCTGCGAGTTTGTAACTGAGGACCCCAAAGAGAAGTTCGCTGTCACCTTTGTCATTCGCAGCATCTGCAAAGAGCAACCACCAAAAGTTGTACGCATTCAACGTGACACTCGGATAATGATCAACCGCGCCCGTGTAGACGCCGAGCAACCGATCGAACATCCCGGAGAGTCCGAAGTATCCCGCAACAATACCCATCGGCACGATGAATCCGCCTGCAGACATGAGTGCACGTCGCCATTGGAGGACCACGAGCAGCAGAAAGAGCGGAGCGAAGATCATTGCTTGAGGCTTACTGAGCCATGCCAATGCGACCGCAGTTCCGGCCGAGAAATCGTTGCCGCGGAAGTGCAGGAAAATGGCCAGCACGAGCCAAGCCGTAAAGATGCCGTCCGTCTGCCCCCAGATGGCGCTGTTGAACCACGATGATGGATGCCATGCGCAGAGCAATGCCGTAAGGAGCGCGACCGTTTCAGACAGCTTCCACTTCTTGCAGAGAATGTAGATGAGCACGCACGGGAGAATGTCGAAGAGCATCGCAGGCGTCTTGATCGCGATGAGTCCGAGCGGATCTTCGTTCATCATGACGAGACCAGGCGCCAAAACCGAGAACACCCACGCCATTGCACCAAAGAGCATCAGCGTGAGCGGCGGATAATTTGGGAGCATGTTGCCGTTCAATTGTTCACCGTACGAACCGGCCAAGCCGAATTCCAGAATGCTGCGTCCCCAGTCCATGTTGATCGCGACATCCGATCCATGTCCCCAATGCGTGGCCATGAGAAATCGAACGGCGAATGAAAAACAAACGCCGAAGAGCAACAACGATGTGCTGTGTCTGTCCCAAAGAAGATGGACTATCCGTACGCTGGCGCGTTGCATGGCCTGAAGCTTTACCAAACTTCCGGTGCAATGTAAATGCGGAGGCGCTATGCTGCGCCCATGTCAGCTGGTTCACTCGACGCTCTCGTGTCCCTGTGTAAGCGCAGAGGATTCATCTTC
>CAZBSN010000080.1:0-4715 GCA_964494435.1 uncultured Candidatus Peribacteria bacterium
AATGAGAAACCTACACACATATTATGACACTCACACAACGCGTCTCTCTGGCTGCCATTGCACTCGCTCTGCCACTCTCAGCGCTCGCTGCTCCAGCGAATGTCACGGGTGTCCGTGCGGAAATCCAGAATAACCAGATCGTTGTGTCATGGATGCCGGTTGAAGGTGACGTTGCAAAGTATCGCGTGTTCTACAGCCACGCTTCCATCCTGGAACAAGGCGGCCTCTATGATGATTACGAAGACACCGATGGTCCGTTCCCCGTACACACGCTGAAGAGCATTCCTGCAACGGGCACGCTCTACGTTTCTGTTCTTGCGGTTGCAGCAGACGGAAGCGAGAGCCCGCTCTTCATGGAAGAGGCAAAGGTGGAACGCGATGCGATGGCGCAAGCATCGAGCGCAGAAGCCGCTTCATCTGCAATGTCTGTCAGCTCAGCTGCTGTTGCAGCATTCGTGACGGAGGATTCCGTTCTACGCTTCCTGAGCGTTGAAGCCGTCTCTTCGACAGGCGTAACGCTCACATTCTCGCATCCGCTCTCTATTCCTGAAGTGAACGCGCTCGAAGCATTCACAGTCAAGAACGGCAGCGGTGAGACGCTTCCTATTGTGCGCTACAAGTTGGACGGAATGACCGTGCATCTTGATACGGCGCAGCAAGAGTCCGGTCGCGTGTACCAAGTGACGATTCATCCCTCGATCATGGGCAGAATGTCGACGGGTATAGCTATGCAAGAAGAAGGAACTGCTCCGCTCCTCTTCAATGCCATCACGTTTGAGGCTGGAACAGAAGTCTCGAACTTGCGATTGCAGTCTAAGCCAGCAACAGGTGGTTCGACGGTCACGGTTTCGTGGACGCCCCCGACAGGAACGTTCCGTGAACTCCGAATGCAACAGAGCACGGACGGCGGAAAGACATTTGGCGCCGTCACGCGCCTCGATAAGGGGTTAAATTCCGTCGCAATTCCACGCGTTACCTCCAACCAACTTACGGTGGTCTTGAAAGTTGTGAATATGAATGGCGATGTCTCTGCGGGCGTCTCTCAGACGGTCGTTCTGAAGGCCGGTGGAACGGCTTCGAGCGTCAAAAACACGACTGCAAGTTCTTCAAGTCGCGCATCTGCCGTCTCTTCTACACCGACGACAAAGCCGGGAACGCTGCCAAGTTCTGGCATCGGAGCCGGACTCGCCATTGCTCTCAGTGGAGCAATTGCAGGTATGCGCATGGTGCGGAAGAAGAAGTAAGGATGAAGATTCCGAGGACGGACGGATTCCGAGGAATCCGAGGACCTTTTAGGATGAGATTGTGAAGAAGATCCGCTGTATCACTATTGGCGTTTTGTTCGTGCTGAGCATAGCGCTCGGCCAGGAACTTTATCTTTGGACACGCGGCCCAACCTTCTTCATGTTCGACGTGGGGCAGGGCGACGGGATCCTTCTGTCGTCAGGTGGATATCAAATCGTCGTTGATGGCGGACCGGACGGTGGATTCCTCTCGCATCTGGGAAATGACATGCCGTTCTTCGACCGAACGATCGATCTCCTGGTACTCAGTCATCCGCATTTAGACCATCTCTCAACCTTTCCTGAGCTTGTTCGCCGCTATCACATCGCATCAGTGCTTATGACTGGCGTTGATTACAACCAGCCACGCTATAAAGAGTTCCTCGAATTGCTTATAGAGGAAGATTCGCAGATCCTCATCGTCGACCCAATGACGGACCTCACACTCGGTGACATGTTCGTCGATGTGCTCTGGCCACTGCCTAAATATTTTGGCCAAGAGATGAAGGACGTGAACGACAATTCAACACTGCTTCTTGTCTCCATCCCCAATGGAAAGAGCGTGCTCCTCACGGGAGATATGGAAGAGGGAGAAGAGCGCGATGTCCTGAAGGCAGGAGTCGATGTGCGAGCAGACATTCTCAAAGTTGCACACCATGGAAGCCGAACAAGCAGCGGCACAGGCTTTCTGCTTGCTGTGAACCCAGAACTCGCAATCGCATCTGTCGCAACGGACAACTCATACGGCCTGCCGGATGAAGATGTGATTGTGCGCTACGAAACGCTCGACATCCCCCTCCGAATGACGATGGAGGAGGGGACGATCGAAATTCCGCTCAGATAAGGCCATTTGCCAATGGTTTTTGCGCTACACTGGGCCGAGTGAAAGCCCTTCTCCTCCTCGCCGGCAAGAGCACGCGGTTTTGGCCGCTTGCGGAAAAGACCCTCTTCCCGGTCGCTGGGAAAACCGTGCTCGAACACCAGCTTGATCGACTGAAGCGATGCGGCATTCATGAAGTGATTTTGGTCACGGGCGAACACAACACGGAGGAGACGAAGAAGATGTTTCCAAACGCAGAGATCATCGAACAAGAAGACTCATCGCTCGGCACGCGCGGCGCGTTGCTCTCTGCATTGCCGTCGTGCGGCATCGAACCCGTTCTCATCTTCTGTGGAAACGACATTGTTGATGACACAGCTGTCACAGACGTTCTCGCTGCATCGAAAGAAAAGGGAATTGCAGGCGCTGTGCTCGGAAAGCGCATGAAGAAATATTTTCCGGGCGGGTACATCTCGGTCGAAGGTTCACGTGCGACGGGCATTGTCGAAAAACCAAGAGAGGGGAATGAGCCGAGCAATCTCGTGAACATTGAAGTGCACGCGCACAACGACGCCTCTGTTCTTCTGAAGGAATTGGAGCACATCGACAACACCCGTGACGACGGATACGAGCAGGCGCTGCAGTCGCTCTTCCAGTCATCATCCTACGCAGTTGTGGAGTACGACGGCGCGTGGCAGGCGATCAAATACCCCTGGCATCTGCTCGACGCTCTCCCACTACTACTTGCAGGAATTGAGCCTTCGATTGATAAAACGGCACAGGTTCACCCAACGGCCGTTATTGATGGCCCGGTCGTCCTCGGCCCTGGAGTGAAGGTTTTTCCACATGCAACCGTCCGCGGTCCGTGTGTGATCGGTGCGAACACGATCATTGGGAATAACACGCTTGTGTGGCACTCAAGCGTTGGTGAAAATTGCGTTATTGGATTTGGGACCGAAGTGAAAGCGAGTGTGCTCCACTCGCACGTGTGGACGCATTCAACATACCTTGGTGACAGCGTCGTCGGACGCAACGTGTCGTTCGGTGCGGGATGTGCGACGGGAAACTTCCGACTCGATGAAGGTGAAATTCCGTCGATGCATAAAGAGATGAAGATCAACACGGGCAGAACAAAGCTCGGATCGATCATCGGCAACGACTGTCGCATCGGCATTCACACGTCGCTCAACACGGGCGTGAAGATTGGACGCGGATCATTCGTCGTCGGACACGTCCTGATCGAGTCTGATCTCGATGAAGAATCATTCGCGCGGCTGAAAAATGGTGTCCTCACCGTCACAAAAAACACGGCGAAAGTTCGCACACCCGAAGAGCGAGAACAGTATCTTCGCGGCGTCACAAAGTAAGTGAATCGCCATTCGGGGAAGATATGTGGATACGTGTGGAGCGCTCTTTTGTGCACAAAAGTTATCCACACCCAGTGTGGAGAACACAAAGAGGGTGAGTCCCCAATCAAGCGGGAGTTGTACACGTCAAGTTTACCTTTTTGGCTTCACACAGCTGAACACCATGTTTTTGGCTTTAGAAGCCACAGAGGTTCAGATTTCCACGAGTTATCCACACCCATCCCACATACAAGAACTGTTCGATGGGATTCTTTTCCTTTAAATACGGCGTTTACGCATATGCGTTCATATTTCTCCACACATCAGACCTCAACCGTGGAGAATGCGGAGGGGGATATGATGATGACGAATTTTAAAAGATGATACACTTCCCTTCCTCTCATCAAGCTTCATGAAGTTCTCTTGTGGAACACCGGCACTCCTTCAGGCTTTGCAACTCGCGAGCCGAGCGATCAGCGGACAACAAGCGCTGCCGATTTTGGGAAATATTCTTTTGCAGGCCGAAGGCAAACGCTGCACAGTGAGTGCAACTGATTTGGAACTTTCCATTGTCACAAGTTTTGAAGCATCGATTGAGAATGAAGGTTCGATCACTGTTCCTGCGAAAGCGATTTTAAACTTTGCACAATATACGACCGATCCAGAAGTGGTTCTTGAAACAGTGGAGGGCACGCAGCTCCGCGCGACGAGCAAGCACAGCAAGACAGTTCTCTCTGGTGAGCTTGCGACGGAGTATCCAACAATCGCGCCGGTCGAGAAGAAGACGGCGTTCTCGGTGAATGCCACAGCACTGCTAGAAGCACTTCATCTCACAACATTCCCCTGTGCTCGCACAAGCCTGAGGCCAGTGCTTTCAGGTGTTTCTGTTCGAACGGAGGGCGGAAAGCTCATTCTCGTTGGAACGGACAGCTACCGCCTTTCTGAGTATGTTATTCAAACACAGGTGAAGGAGGAGGTGTCCTGCATCATCCCCGTGAAAGTGTTGGATGAAGTAAAAGCGGTTCTCAGCGGATTCAAATCGAAGAAGCCGTCGGAGGATGATAAGATTAACGAGGTGGCGCAGGTACTCGTAACGCTCGGTCAGCAACAAGTCGAGGTACAAGTTGGGAACACACGCTTCCTCTCGCGCCTCATCGAAGGAAAGTTTCCGGACTACAAGCAGATCATTCCGAAGGAGCACACGGTTCGCTCCGTCATCGCCACGCATGAACTCACAACCGCCGTGCGCCGCATGCACTACTTCGC
>CAZBSN010000081.1:0-2370 GCA_964494435.1 uncultured Candidatus Peribacteria bacterium
CCTGTAACAGCAAAATCACGAGCATCAAGCCGCAGAGAAAGCCGATGAGCCGGGGAGTCGTGATGTCCACGAGCTGATAATACCAGAATTTAATCCGCTCCTCGTCTGCCGATAACAACAACTAATGTTCTCCAGAGAATCCACAGATCAAGCAGAAGGGACCATTCCTCGATGTACTGCAGATCGAGCGCGACTTCTTGATCAAAATCGAGATCGCTGCGCCCAGACACTTGCGCCAAGCCCGTCATGCCGGGCCTGACGGCGAACACACGCCGCTGATAGCTCGTGTAGCGCTCCACTTCGTCCGGGAGATGCGGGCGCGGACCCACGAGGGACATATGACCCAGAAACACGTTCCAGAATTGCGGCAGTTCATCGAGCGACCAACGGCGGAGCAGTCGACCCACGCGCGTCACACGCGGATCGCGACGAACTTTGAAGAGCGGACCGTCTGTGCGGTGATTGAGTGCTGCGACTTCGTTGCGCCTTGCATCCGCGTCTTGAACCATCGAGCGAAACTTGAGCATCGGCACCGGTTTCTCACCGAGCTCTCCCACGCGTCTGCTCACGTAGAAAATCGGGAAGCCTCCATCGATGAGCACGAGAAGAGCGATAATGAGTAAGAGAGGGGAGAGAAGCACGAGGAAGACTGCACTCACGATGACGTCGAAAAGCCGCTTCCAGACTCGTCCCCAGCCATCGAGCGGCGTGGGGTGAAATCGAAGAGTGGGGAGCAACCCGATACGTTCCATCGTGAGCAGGTGCGGCACATCAGCGAAGACCGGCGGGAAGAATCCATACCCCACATGCCGACTGCGGCAGTGTTCGATAAGCGTGAGCGTCGCCTCGCTTTCAGGATCGGGATCGGTCTGAAGCACAAGATCGATGCGTGCATTAGATGCTTTCGCAAGAGCCGGAAGATCATGCACATGTCCGAGGTAGAGATAACGAACATCGTGCGAGAGCGTGTCGGCCGCCGAAACGGGAGCGGGGTGTTTGCCGAACGTCACAACACGACGCACGCCGATGCCGAGCCGAAGAAGTTCACGCTGGAGCAGTGTCAGCAAGGCGCGCGCAACGCACGTGAAGAGCGTGAGGAGGACGAGTGCGTACACGAGCAAGAGACGAGAGTAGAAGAGCTCCTGGCGAACGAGGAAGTACCACGCCATGACGGCAACGAACCACACGAGCGCCGCAAGGAGGAGTCTCCCCACTTCATCCCATGCACTGCGCGTGACTTGGAGTGCATAGAGACGCAGAAGGGCCGCAATGATCACGAACAGCAGACCACCGGGCAGAACAAACTCGCTGAAGTACGCCGGCAGTTGTGGCAATGTTGAAGTCGCATCGGGAAGCGAGACCCACGGAAGAAGATTGATGTTGAGCAGACGCAGGTAATACGCCAAGAGGAACGCCACGACTGCACAGAGGAGGTCGAGCGGTACGCGCAGGACGCCAAAGAGGATTTCGGCCTTCTTCACGCGGGAAGTATACCCCCGGTCAGAGGCTGAGAGGGGCTATAAAATAGCGCAGGCTCTTTGAGGCTACGCGTACATCAGAGCTCCCTTTCCCTGTTTAAGGGAAAGGGCCGGGGATAGGGTTAAAAGAAAAGCGAGCCCGCGTTGCGCGCAGCGCGTCGGGCGAGCGGGTAGGAGGGGGGGTGTGGAGATGGATGGAGCCGCCTCGGGGATTTGAACCCCGGACCTACTCATTACAAGTGAGTTGCTCTACCACTGAGCTAAGGCGGCGCGGAGAGCACTCTACAGAAACTCTCCAGAATCTTGAAGAAAAACCTATTTCATGCGATAATGGGGATTCCCGCTCTTTGGGCGACCGCCCTTCACCCTTCGCGGTATTGGGAGGAACGTCCGGACTTCAATGGAACGCCATGCGGCTAACAGCCGTCACGTCGTCGTATATCCGGTAAGGACGGCGTAGGACTAGTGTCACAGAGACGAACCCCGTCATCTCTCCTCTGGAGGGACCAATGGGGGTGAAACGGCTCCCGAAGGGAGCACACCGCGCAAGCGGTGTTGGCAAACTCATGGTGAAGCAAGGAGGAATTGGGTCCGCAGATTCAGTGATGGTTCCGTCACTCCGCGTTCCCCTCCGCACATGTTCGTAGCTCTGCTACGAACGAGGCGTGCAGGTAACTGCCGCCCCAGATAGATGGTCGCCTCAGGACGGTTTCCGTCCGAGACAAAATCCGGCGTACAGGAGAGCGGGAATTAAAGAGCACCTTACGAGGTGCTTTTTTTATTTGGTTGAAAACCGCGCCACGATATTCCGACGTATCTCATACGGATCTTGCTTCAGATCTGGATGAGAGAGAAATGCGCGAAGCAGCTGTTCAACCGATTCAAGGAATGG
>CAZBSN010000081.1:2470-4619 GCA_964494435.1 uncultured Candidatus Peribacteria bacterium
AGGATTACTTGTACAGAAACTAAAATGATCATCGTGTAAGTTGGCTGCAAATTTTTGAAAATCCTCGTTGTCCTGCAGAGCAAGTAGAGATGTGCTGAACTTATAAACATCGGCAGACATTGAGCTCGTCGTTTCACTCGGAACAACCGCCAATTGCTCAGCTTTTTCTGCTTCTTTAGACACACCCGACGGCGTTGATCTGGATTCGGCCATGGGGAACAGTATACCCCTTTGCAACGAACAAAAGAGCACCATGATGGATGCTCTTTATATCGGTGTGGAATTGAAATTATGCAGTCTTCAATCTCCTTAACTGGTACGTGAGAATCGGCGGCGTGAGGAGCGTCGTGAGAATCACGACGATGACGATCACCGAGAAGAGCTCTTCCGTCACGACGCCAAGACCTTGGCCAATCGTCGCGAAGATGAGGCCCACTTCACCACGGGGAACCATTCCCCATCCGACGATGGATTTCTTCACGTTACCGGCGACGAGGCCTGCGACGATCTTGCCAATGAACGCGACAACGGTGATGGCGAGTGCAATGAAGATGATCGACGGATCGAACAGCGTTTCAAGATTCACGCTCATACCCGTCATGATGAAGAAGAGTGGCACAAAGAAGTGTCCGAGCGGTTCGACTAAGTATTCAATGTGGCGTTCTGCATGCGGCTCCATAGCATGGTGCACTTTTTTCTGTACTGCCGGATCAACTCCCTTCATCGCGTCCCGTACATCATCAACAATGTGAAAATCCTTGAAGTATCGGAAGTGCACGGGGTCAAAAATGAGACCCGCTGCGAATGCTCCAACGATGGGAGCGAGCCCGATCGTTTGGGCCGCCGCCGCAAGGAGCAAGCAAAAGACAATGGCCAGCGTGAACTTCATGCCTACGCCCGTGTGAATCATGGAGAACGCTCTGCCTAACCACGGAGCGATGAGAAGGCCAATCCCAATGGATCCAACAAGGAATCCCAATGCCTTGCCGGAGATCAAACCAATTTCTGCCACGCTCACGGTTCCGGCAGTAGCAATGGCTGATACGACGGCGAGGATGATGAGACCAATGACGTCATCGATGACCGCTGCTCCAAGCACGATTTGCGCTTCGGGCGTGTGTAATTTGCCAAGATCTTTGAAGACGCGCGCCGTGATGCCGACCGATGTGGCGGTGAGCGCTGCACCAAGGAAAAGATACGCGTTGGCGTCCAAGCCGGGCATGAGATATGGACCAACGACGTACGTTCCAAGCACGAACGGAACCACCACTCCGACAATCGCGACCATCAGTGCGGGGACGCCCACCTTTGCCATCTTTGTAATGTTCGACTCGAGTCCGATCTGGAACAGCAAAATAATGACTCCGAGCTCCGACAGGAAACGGATGAGTGGATCGACCTTCACGATGTCAAACACCGTGACGCCAAGAAGAGCAAGATTTCCGAGCAGCACGCCCATCACGAGTTCTCCGAGAACCGAAGGCTGGCCCAATCTCTCCACAAGGCTCGCGATTTTGGCT
This sequence comes from uncultured Candidatus Peribacteria bacterium, assembly GCA_964494435.1. Lineage (GTDB taxonomy): Bacteria > Patescibacteriota > Gracilibacteria > Peribacterales > Peribacteraceae > DALYDP01. Next base: position 3,991 of record CAZBSN010000081.1, read on the forward strand.
GCGATGAGCAAGATGGCGATCCAGAAGAGCGTCGACGCGTATGAATGCGGCATCGCTTCTTCAGCATGAGCTTCTTGTGCCCCGGCGCTGCCCGCCCAGAAAAAACAGAGCAGAAGAACGACAGGCAGATATGGACGTGCAAATTTGAACATACAGAGGGGAAAAAATCTCACACATGCTATCGATTCTTTTTGGCTGTGCAATGGACTTTGTAAGTCTCTATAGGAAAACTCTTCTATACCAGCGTACCATGTGCTGCATGCGTACCGTCCTCGCCCTCGTCGCCGGCATGATCGCCGCTGTCGTCGGAGTTGTTGTCTTCGAAATGATCGGTCACGCGATTGTTCCACCGCCTGCGGGCATCGATTGGTCAGATCCTGTCATCATCGCCGATAGTATGCGTGAAGCACCGTTCGAAGTGTTGCTTCTGGTGATACTGGCGTGGGTCCTCGGCACGGCATTCGGAACATGCATAGCAACGCTCATACAGCCCGATTCGTGGCTGCCGGTAGCAGTCATCGGAACTCTCTTGATGCTCGCCGGTCTCTCAACGATCTATCTCTACGAGCACCCCTGGTGGTTCTCCGCCTTCGCACACCTCACTGTCCTTCCCGCTGCGTACGCGGGGT
>CAZBSN010000082.1:0-4596 GCA_964494435.1 uncultured Candidatus Peribacteria bacterium
CAAATTTCGCGCGACCTTGCGAGAGCGATGGGACTGAATGAAGACCTCACGGAGTGCATCGCGCTCGCGCACGACTTGGGCCATCCACCGTTTGGCCACGTGGGTGAAGCGGCGATTGATGCGTGGATGAAGCAGCACGGCTCATCGTTCGAACACAATCTACAATCCTACCGCATCGTGACCATCCTCGAAACGCGCGTGAAGGACGTGCCGGGATTGAACCTGACGCAAGCAGTCGAAAATGGCCTCCTGAAGCACGGCGGCAGTACATTGGAAGGGGTGCAGGTGACGCTCAGCGTGGAATCGGAGCTCGTGAACATGTGCGACGAAATCGCCTACACAGCGCACGACTGTGATGACGGACTGAGAGCGGGGCTGTTCCACTACGAAGAGCTGCAGCAAATTCCGTTCATGAAGCGCGCAGCGGATATGGCGCAAGAACGCGGGCTCGATATTCGCGGCGTGATTGTAAACATGCTTGCGCGCGATCTGCTGACGGAGAGTGCACGAACAGTGGGAGAAAACGGACGTCCGGTGATCGCATTCTCACAAGAGACGCGTGAGGCGCTCACGCCTTTCCGCACATTTTTGTGGGACAACATGTATCAACATCCATTCGTGACGGATCGGTCGCAAACAGGAAAGAGGGTGCTCATCGCACTCTGTGATTTCTTGGCTGCCCAGCCGAATGACCGAGTGCTGGAGCTCCAGAAACGGACCGGCGGAACGCTGACAGACGCCGTCAAAGACTACGTTGCGGGCATGACCGACGGATTCGCGCTTCGAACGGCGGAAGAGCGTGGGTTGCGGTAAAGCGAGAACGGAGCGCACAATAAGAAGCCATGCACATCTGGGATAAAAGCCTTCGGAAGATTCAGCGACGCCAACGTCTGTGGGCGGTGCTCCACTATGGCCGCGGACGCATCGGGCGCACGATCAACATTTTGATTTCGCTTCTCATCATCATCTCGGTCGCAATCTTGCCGCTCGAATGGATGGAGGCATTTGCACCGTACCTCACAACACTGCAGACGATCGAGGGCGTCATCATCGGCATCTTCACGGTTGAATATCTCACGCGTCTCTACAGTGCGCCTCGTCGCGGAAAATATTTCTTTTCCTTTGCAGGCATCATTGATCTGCTGTCGATCATTCCGTTCTACATAGGATTCTTCGGATTCGAATATATTCGCGCACTGAGACTTCTGCGATTCTTGAAGCTGTCGGAGATTGAACCGAGCGCAGCATCAGACCAGGGATCGTCACTCGAACATGGCATCGGACTCCTGCCCGATGAACGCATCGAGTACGTCGTGACGAAGCACCCGCTCATTCTGCTCATCGGATGCATACCTCCGATTATCGCTTTCACTGGCGCAATAAGCGCCCTTCTTCTTTTGGACGTAAGCCCCATCGGCATCGCCATTTCACTTGCGCTCACCATCTTCGCGCTCGTGTTCTTCTGGCGTGCATGGCTCGACTACAGCTACGACGTGATTTACGTCACGACCGATCGTCTCATCTTTCAGAACCAACACTTGTTCGGACGGAGCATCAATCAAGTGAGCTACCTCTCCATCACAAACGTAAAACCGCAGTACACGGGTGTGCTCAGTTACATGTTCCGCTTTGGGTCGCTCGTCGTCGACACGGCGGCAGAACATCCGGGACAGATCGGCATGCACATGGTGCGCAATCACGAGCGCGCAGCTCACGCGATCATGCGGCAGTGGAGTCTCACGATGAAAACAGGCTCACAATCCACGGGGCACTCTTCGTTCTAAAATCACTCCGCTCCGTCGTACGCAGGAAGCAGCGGGAGGGGATTGATATGCGTACCGTTTTGAAGGACTTCGAGGTGCAAATGTGCGCCCGTCGTGATTTTGCCGGCACCCTTCGTTCCCGGCGTACCACCGCTTTTCGCGATCGCATCGCCCTTTTCAACCTCGTCACCCTCGCTCACGAGGAAGGCTGAGACGTGGCCGTAGAGCGACGCGTAGCCGCCCGCATGACGAATAACAATCGAGTTGAATCCGTAACCTTGGTCCGACACTTTCTCGACGACGCCATCGGCAATCGATGCGACCATCGATCCGTGCAACACGGGAATGTCGATCGCCTTGTGCGCGAAACCGAAGCGTGCGCGATACGCCGCTTCATCGAAGTGCGCGGAGATTCCGAGCGTCGGTTCCACCGGCCAGTCGAACGTAACGTCTTCATCGTCGTGTGCGTGACGTGACGCACGCTGTGCAATTGCTTGCGCATCGAAGAGCTCGTGCAGGGAGGAGAGGATTTCCTCTTCTGCAAGCCGTGAATCGAGGAGCAGTTCCGTCAAACGATCGCGCGCATCACGAAGTTCTTCCGTATCGCCGGCTCGATCGAGTGCATCGAATTGCGCGCGGAGAATTTCGACGCGCCTCGCACGCACTGCTTGTTCTGTTCTTAAATCGTAGAGTCGGTCTTCCACTGCGCGCACATCGACGTCGTTCTCCTCGTCACCACCCACGGCAAGCGCATCGACACTCATCACCCACACGCAGAGAGACATGACTCCCACGAGGAGCGCTGCCATGAGACGAACCGGACTGTTTGTTTTGAGGCTCAGATACATCTGACCATTCTACCAGAAATTCACCAGAGAATCCACGCCTCAGAAAGGCATTACCGCGTCTTCTTCGCTTCGTAGCTCTTCCACATGGCAGCCAACGCGCCGCCCTTGTTCTTCAATTCCTCGAACGTGCCGTGCTCCATCACCTTCCCTTTTTCCAGAACGTAGATCTCATCGAAGAGAGGGAGCAAATGCAACCGGTGAATGGACGCAACGATGCAACGATCCGGATAACGCGCGAAAATATTTCGGTGAATCTGCAGCTCATTCACGGAATCCACGGAAGAGGTCGGCTCGTCGAGTAAGATAATGTCGCTGTGCTTTGCCGCAAACATACCGCGAGCCAGAGCCAAACGCTGCTTTTCACCACCGCTGAGGTTCACGCCCTTTTCCGCAATATCGGTCTGCAACCCCTTCGGCAAGCGTTTCAGCGTGGACGTGAAACACGCCACCTCGATGTCCTGCAGCAATTCGGACTCCGACTGTTCCGTATCAACGCTCACGTTGTATTCGATCGTGTTCGAGAAAATTTCCGGTTCCTGTGGAATAAGCGTGACGTGATGGGCCAGCGCAGAAAGGCCTTCGGCCAGCGGAACGCCGTCACATGTCACCGTCACCTCAGGCGTCATGTGAAGACCGCGCAGCAGGCTCATGAGCGTGCTCTTCCCTGATCCACTCGCACCGACGAGCGCGATTGTGCGCCCACGAACGAGTGTGATCGAGACGTCATCGAGGTGCTGCCGCTTGCGCTCAGAATCCTCATAGGAAAAATTTAGTGAATCAATCTCGATGCGCTTCCACTTCTTCGGCAATCGCTTGTTCGATCGTTCGGCCGGTGCGGCGTCCAAAATTTCCTGGCACGCACGCAGGTCCGCGTACTGCTGGACCGTCGCGCTGTACTTCCACGCAAACGTATAGAACGCCGTTCCGATTTTTTGGAGATACTCGTAGAGCATGTACACCGTGCCGGCGAAGAGCACGCCGCCGCTTTGCAGCGTTGCAATTGCGTACCACGCGAGGACCGTCACGGTCATGATGGAAATGATGATCGTCGCGAGAAACCACTTCGTTTCATTGATCATGTTATTGGCTCTATACAGCGGATAATACGAGACCATGCGTTTCCACAATTCTGTGCGCGTCAGCTCTTCCAAGCGCAGTGAAATGACCGTGAAAATGTTCGTGATGTAATCGTGCGCGGCGGACGCGACGAAGTGTTCTTTCTCGTTGATCGCATCGTACTGCGGCAACAATATGCGATCGAAGAGAAACACCACAGTGAGCGCCGACACAGAAATCGCAATTGCGATGAACCCTGCAACAGGGAAAAGTATGAAAATCGCAATGACGGAACCAACGAGGCGTATCACCATTTCAACAAACTGAAACGTGTTGCCTTGGAATTCGCTCAAGGCATTGGTCGCTTTTCGGATGCGGTTCATCGTCTGACCGGAGTGGTGATCCTTGTGCCACTGGATCGGCAGCGACGTAATAATGCGGAAGAGATGATCGGCGAACGCAGCCTTTGCATGAAAGGCACCTGTCATTTCCAACACGCGCGAAGGGCCGTGGAACAGCCAGAACCCCACCTGGAGACCGACCATCAGGATAAAGAGCATGGCGAGGGTGCGGATCGGATCAGGGACGCTCGAGACATTCTGGATCGTGTTCAGCAACTGTCCGATGACAAGCGGCTCGACGAGTAACAGAAGGTTCGCAACAACGGACAGCAGCAGGTACAGGAGCAACCGGCCTCGACGGCCTTTGCTGTATTTCCATATAGCCGAAAAAAGTGCTTGGAACGCACGCATAGTCCGATCATAACGCTCCACCCTGATACGTACACGGTTTTCCTCATAAAAAAATCTCTATCGGAAGCGAGATTGACTGATTCAGCCGTCTTTTTTGGAAGTGGCAGGCGCTGTAGGGATCGAACCTACGACCTTCGGTTTTGGAGACCGACGCTCTACCAACTGAGCTAAGCGCCT
>CAZBSN010000083.1:0-4569 GCA_964494435.1 uncultured Candidatus Peribacteria bacterium
AGGAAAAGGATGCGATTCGTGCGGCGGCATCGGCTACCAAGGTCGTCTCGCAATTCATGAACTCCTCGCGATCACGCCGGACATCGAAAAACTCATCATCGCTCGCAAGTCATCTGCCGAAATCGAAACAGTGGCGCGTGCAAACGGCATGAAGTCGCTCTTTGAAGACGGTCTTGTGAAAGTGCTCAGCGGCATAACGACGTTGGAAGAGCTTATCCGTGTAGCCAATCCGCCGGACATCCCAGCTGCTTCCCATGATACCGAGCAAAAGTCCTAACACAGGCGAAGCGACGACACCTACTCCCCTCCCACAGGAGCACACTGCTGTGCCTACACAGAAAGAATTACACCCTGCCGCTCCTTCTGCGCTGACTGAAGCCGCAGGCGTCGGTCCAACAAAAGAAAAGAAACTGGAAATAGCGCCTGAAATGGTCCAAAGAGCATCAATGGTGGATACACCTCCACCTCCTGTTGCCGTTGTTTCAAAACATCAAGCGGCAGAGCAGTTTGGGAAGAAAAACGGGTTCGTAGCATTCCTCAACTCCCTGAACTACATCGGAATGGGAAAAGAGCGAATGCTCTTTATTCAGAACATGGCGATGATGCTTAATGCAGGTTTGCCGCTTGTTGATGCACTCCGCACGCTCCAACTCGAAACGCGCAATCGCGCCATGCGCAAAGTGCTGCAACGCATTCTCGATATGGTCGAAAATGGCAGTGCATTTTGGCGAGCGATGGAAGCGCAGAGTTTCTTCTCACTCCATGCACTTGCGCTTGTTCGCATCGGTGAAGAGGCGGGCAACCTCGCGAAGAATATGGAGCTCCTTGCGGTCCAAGAAGAGAAAGATCACGCACTGAAAGCCAAGGTGAAAATGGCCATGATTTATCCGACGATCGTGATGACCATCATGCTCGTGATTGTTCTCGGTCTCGGTACGTTCGTCCTCCCAAACCTCATCGGCGTGCTTCTCGCACTCAACGTTGAACTGCCGCTCATCACACGCATTGTCATTGCGTTCTCGAACACGTTCACGGAGTACGGAGCTATTCTTGTGCCATCCATTCTCGTTGGATTCGTCGTGTTTCTCATTCTCGCAAAGTACACCCCCCTCCGCGTTGTGACGCAGTGGGCGATGTTCCACGTGCCGGGCATTGGACGGCTTGCAAAAGAGGCTACAATTGCACGATTTGGCGTTATTCTCGGCGGTCTTCTCAAAGCCGGTGTTCCTGTGGTCGAAGCGCTGGAGTCACTCGTACAAGTCACGTCGATCGTCTCGTACCGCAAGCTCTACGTGCAGATGCTCGCGCGCATCACCATTGGAGATTCCTTCTCAAAGTGCTTTAACGGAATCCACGGCAGTCAGAAGAGGCTTCCCGCGTCCGTGCAGCAGCTTATCATTACGGGTGAGAAATCAGGATCACTCGCAGACATCATGTTGAAAATTGCAGACATCTATGACAAGAAAGCGTCCGAGACGGCAGAGAAACTTCCGATTATCTTGGAACCGCTGCTTCTCCTCTTCATCGGTGGACTCGTGGGCTCGATCGCGCTTGCGATCATCATCCCGATCTACTCGATCGTGGGGAATGTTGGTAGGTAAAGGAGGTGCTTCACACGTTTTACGGACCCCTCACCCTAACCCTCTCCCCGTGGGAGAGGGAATGCTTCGGTGTGGGTTGTGTAACTAGGTGGCCTTCGGGCCTGATAAAGGAGTACAATCGTCATCGATATGCTCCGTCGCGGATTCGCGCTCCTCGAAGTGCTCCTCGTTGTCGCCATTATTGGTGCGGCGGCGGGCATCGGCGTGCCACTCTATCGCGATTATCAAGTTCGTACAGATCTCAACCTTGCGACGGAACAAGTGACACAAGGACTCGCTCGTGCACGGCTCCTCGCACAATCTGGTCAAAATGACGATTCATGGGGCTTTTACGTGCCGGGCGGTGTTCTCTATAAAGGGACGTCCTATGAGTTCCGGGACACGGCATTCGACGAATTCTATCCGATGCCTTCCACCATCACGACATCCGATTTGCTCGAAGTGAATTACAGCAAAGTTCAGGGCGTCCCAAACATCACCGGTGAAGTGACGCTCAGTGCGATCACCGATGACACCCGCACCATTCTCATTGAAGTAAAAACAGAGAGTGTCGCAGTCATACAAGGTGACAATCTTGCAATCTGTCATTATACGGGTGGTCAAAATCCTCACACGATTCACATTTCAGACTCCGCATGGCCGGCTCACATGAACCACGGAGATACACTCGGCGCATGCCCCGTGGCTTCTGCATCAAGCGCGTCATCTGCGCCGGCTTCCTCATCGAGGGCGTCTTCTCTCGCATCCATCTCTTCCAGCGTGGCCAACAGCAGTGTTGCATCAGCCGGACAAGAAGCAGGCTGTCCAGATCGTTTCACTATCGAACCCGACGGAACGATTGTGACAACTGGAGATCTGACAATCACCTATCGAGTGTCGGGTGCGGACATCACGTACGGTCAAGGAGGACCCGAGATCGCCGTCACGCTCAAATACAGCAAGAATGGCGGGAATAGTTATTCGAACCTCTTCAGCGGCAATGACGTCGACGGAGGCGAAAGTCAGACGACCAATCAAATCACTGCAGGCGCTGAAATTGTCACCTCTTTCCGCGGCTACTATAAGAAGCAGGGCTGGCTGACGTTCGATAAGACGTACTACACAAATGACGAATCGGGTCACGTGATCGCGTTGCAGGACGGAGATCCTTTGCCCGACTATCCAGCGTTCGATGATCAAGATGAGCTCGAGGACTACCTCGCGGATATCTTGGATGCTGAGGGCAACATCAATATCGAGTCATACGAGATTGTGTACCTCGTTGAGCTCGGTGCCCTCAATACGAGTGCGTCGGACTTCCAAGACGCAGTCGTGCGTGTGCGATTCAACAATCCAAGCTGTTAAATAGTCATCAGCTTTAAGGTGTAAGTCCTGAGCAGCATTCATCGCTTATAGCTCATCGCTCAAAGCTTTCTCGTGCTACCATTGCCTACCGTGACGCAGAACACTCGCGGAATCTCATCGCGCCCAGGCTTCTTGCTCCTCGAAGCTCTCATAAGTATCGCGATTTTTGCGCTCTTTATGGCAGCGGTCGGGACAACACTCCTCTTCGGACAAGAAAATTCGATTATGGGTGGCGATCGCATTCGTGCAGTTGGAGTGTCGCATCGAGCACTGGAAGCGGCGCGCAGTGTGCGCGACGGGTCATTCGCGGCTCTCGCTGCCGGAACATACGGCGTCGATCTTGCGACAAACGGCGTGTGGCAGTTTATTGCAACTCCACAAACAATCACCGGGGGATATCTCACAACTGTCACGGTTGCCGCGAGTGGCAGTACGTGGAGAACGGTAAATGCGAGAACGGTATGGAAACACGGATACGCGCGATCGGGGTCGATTGTGCTCAGTTCCGATATGACGGACTGGCGAGGAACGATGACGCGTGGAGATTGGCGCACACTCACAGTCGACGGCACGTATGCGCCAGGAGGGAGCCCGCTCTTCACGAAAGCGGCCATCGGCGGAAGCGTTCTCTATGTCGCAGCCGCTGATTCCACCGGTCTCTACGCACTCGATATTACGAATACAACATCACCCTCGCGCATTGCGTCGGGATTCTCCGTTGGACACGTGGTCTATGACGTACTCGTGCACGGAAAGCGTCTGTATCTCATGACGGCCGACTCCTCCGCCGAACTTAAAGTCTATGACATCACCATTCCCACGAGTCTTGCTGCGGGGTCGCTCATCACGAGCGTGAACCTTGCGGGTTCAGGTCGCGGGCGCAGTCTTGCAATCACGGACGACGTGTTACTTGCCGGTCTCACGTACAGCGCAACATCGGGAGAGAGCGAACTCTACGCGTATCGTGTCAGCACCGGCTCGACGCTCACACAGATCGACGCGGAAGAAGACACGGGTGATCTCCTCGCGCTCGCTGCCACAGGAACAGGCGTCTATGCCGCAACGACGATTGATGCGACCGAACTTCGTGCGTTTCGCATCTACAATTCCGGCTCGCTCGCCGTGGCGTCAGTGGCCGGAGATAACGTTGCAGGTGCACCGGATGCGTATTCCATCGCAATTACGGGAACCTCAGCCATTCTTGGAACGCAGAAAGGAGGGACGCAAGAGATGGTCGTCTACAATTTGCGTCCAAAAGTGCCGGCACTCGCCAGTCCTGGACCGTGGTATCACGAAGGAAGTGGAAGTCTTGTTGGTGTAGCGATGGACCCCGCGCGCTGTGTCGGTTTTCTCGCTGCTGATTCAGGACGAAAATCATTGCAGGTGGTGTATCTCAACACCTCAACACTCACAGAATTCGCGACGCACACGTCCACGACAGGAAAAGGGAGAGGCGTGCTCTACGATCCCGTTCGTGACCGCGTTGTATTGCTCACTGAGCAAGCGGTCGTCATCTTCCGGCCGGCAGCAAGCACCGGTTCTTGTCCATGAAGCACTTTCCTTCCCATCCCGGCTACGCGCTCCTCATTTCCATCCTCGTGATTGGAGTGATGGCCGCTGCGAC
>CAZBSN010000084.1:0-4473 GCA_964494435.1 uncultured Candidatus Peribacteria bacterium
GCCTCTTTCACAGCGAGAGATTCACCTTCCAAGTGCACCGGCACGTCGGCTTCAACCTCCTTCTTCATGTCGACAGCGAAGAAATCGACGTGGGACACGCGATCAGTGACGGGGTCGAACGTGACTTCGTGGAAGAGCACAGGGAGCTTCTTTCCTTCCCACTCAAGCTCGACCAGGGTGCTTTCACCGGCGCGAGCGTAGGCCTTCGTGATTGGCATTTCTGGGATCTGCAATGATGTGTTCTCCGTGTTTCCGTACACAACGCATGGCACGCTTCCGCTTCGGCGCAATTGGCGCGGAGAAACGTCCTTTACACGGGGAGCCGCAGACAGAGAGATCATGTCCATAACGGGCCAGTAGGGTAGGGGAGGGCCCTAAAGGATGCAAGAGGATGACCGAAAGAGTCAGAGGAAACCCAAGGGCCTAGGATATCGAGGATATCGTCGATTTCCTCGTCATCCTCTTTTCCCCCGTCTCCACCCCCACTTCCAGAAGTACCGCCAACCGCTTTTGAGGTGCTCTCTCCCTACAAAGGAACGGAACATCGAGAGCGCACTGCCCTCGCTCATGCGCTGTTTTCGGTCTCCAGCCATCGCTGTCGGGAAATAGACGACGCGTTTTCCCGTTTTCCACGTGCGGCGGCAGATGTCGATGTCCTCGAAGAAGAGGAAAAATCGATGATCGAAGCCGCCGAGTGAGCGATAGAAATCGAGTCGGAGCACCATGCACCCGCCCACCACCCAGTCGGCGTCTCGCGCGACGTTCGGATCGAGATCGACCTGCGTGTATCGCTTAAGTGCGCCGGGGAAGAGCGACCGCAAGAATGTTCGCTTGATGATGACGTCGAACGGGCTGGGGAATCGCCTGGCTGAGTCACGAAAACTTCCGTCCTCGTGGACCAACTTTGGTGCAATGATCCCGATGTCTGGATGTGCACGCAGTTCGTTCGTCAGGAGTTCGAGCGTGTTGTCATGGAGGACGTTGTCCGGATTGCACACGAGCAAGTACTCGCCATTCGCCTTCGCGATGCCGACGTCGTTGCCTGCGCCGTATCCGAGGTTCGTCTCCGCGCGGTAGAGTTCGATCGCCGGATCCTCCGATGCAATGCGTCTTAGTTCATCCGCAGCGCCGTCTTTCGAACCATTGTCGACAAGGATGATCTGAATATTCTCGCGTCCGATCGTTTGTTTCTTGAGTGCGGTAACGCAGAAAACCGCTTCTTTCGCCGTGCGAAGGTTGTGCGCGAGGACGACGGCAGAAACGAGAGGTGACACATCCCGCAGTGTACCTCAGACAGGTAGAATACGGACGTGCCCCAATCTTCCTCCACATCCGATCCGATGCGCCACCTGCGCGCACGGGTTGCCAAAGCTCCACAATCCGCTGGTGTGTACCGCTGGCTCGATCCAGAAGGCACGGTGCTCTACGTCGGCAAGGCGAAGAATCTTCGTTCACGCCTTCGCAGTTATGTCGCGCCCAGGCCCGGCAAGGACTTGGGTCCGTGGAAGCTCTCGCTCATTGCACACATCGCCGATCTCGATTGGACGGTGACGGGGAACGAACTCGAAGCGTTGGTGCTTGAAACAAATCTCATCAAGGAACTGCGACCGAAGTACAACATCCTGATGAAGGACGGCAAAAACTACGTCTATGTCCGAGTGACGGTGCAGGATCCTTATCCGATAGTCGAGATCACTCGTGATCTCGCAAAAGACAAAGCGCAGTACTTTGGGCCTCATCTCCGGGCGATGGACATCCACAGAGCTCTCGACATGGTCCAAGACATCGTCTGTTTCAAAGCGTGTGCTCAGTCTCTCTCGATCCTCAACAAAGGAGGGGACATGTCCAAATTGCGTCCCTGTCTCGACCACCAAATCGGCCAATGTTGCGGACTCTGCGCCGGCGTCGTGTCGCCGGAGGATTACCTGTGGCGGATCGAGCAGGTTATCCGCTTCCTCAAAGGCGATTACGCGCCGCTCATCGCGCGCGCGAAAGAACTCATGAAACAGGCTGCGACAGAGAAGAAGTTTGAGAAGGCCACACACTTCCGCGACACGATTCAATCGCTGGAACTCATGGCCGAGAGGCAGATCGTGTCCGACACCTCTGGAGAAGACGTCGACGTCTTCGGCGTCGCGCTCCTCTCTGGCGCCGTGCATGCGGTGCTCATGCGCAAGCGCGGCGGGAAGCTCATCGACGAGCAATCATTCTCTCTCAAAGGCCGTGCCGAAAGCATCGCGGAAGCTGTTGAGCAATTCCTTCCACAGTACTACGAAGCCTCGCCGGATGTTCCGAGCATCGTTCTCCTGGCTGCAGATTTCCCCGGTCGAACAGCTCTCCAAGAACTCCTCACAGAACGAAAAGGAAAGAAAGTGTCTATCCGTGTTCCCGAACGTGGAACAAAATCCCAGCTCCTCGCGCTCGCTCAACGCAACGCGCAGGAGAAGGCGCTCCAAGCAGAAGCGTCGTGGGAAGCCGATGCGCGCAACACTGAGACGGCTCTTCAGGAACTCCAAGAACTCCTCAAACTTCCTGAACTGCCCCAGCGCATTGAGGGGTATGACATCTCGCACCTTGGAGGAACAGAGACGGTCGGCAGCATGGTCGTCGCGACTGGAGGAAAACCGCGGAACGATCACTACAGGAGCTTCACGATTCGCACGCTTCAAGAAGGAGACATCGACGATTACCAAGCATTGCGTGAAGTCTTGAGTCGGCGTTTGCGCCATATCACTGGAGGATTCCAGAACGAAACTGAACGATGGGCGGAAGCAGGCATCACCTTCGGTAAGGCGCTCAAGGCAGAAGAGGGGACGATCAAGGAGACAATCGCGCGTTATCCCGACGAACTCTCACAGTCCGATATCTCCTACAAACAGTTCCTCGTCGCACGGCACGAGGGCGAGATCATCGGCTTCGTTCGATTGAGAGAACATCCCGGCGATATCACGGAACTCGCATCGCTGTGGGTCGACGATCCACAACGAGGCCAGCAACTTGGCTATTTCCTCGCACGATTAATCCTACGCACTCTCAAGAAAGGCAAAGTGTATGTGCGAATCTTCGCGACGCTCGAAAGCTACTACGCCTCTGTCGGATTTCGCCATGTCATACGACCGCCCAAACTGCTTCAGGAGAAAATCGAGAAAGCGACAAAAGATGATGTCGAGCATCGCGACCGCATAGTCATGGTGTACGACGCTCTGCAACACAAGACCGATTTGTCGCTCTCCGCAAAACCAGATCTCCTCGTCATCGACGGCGGCAAAGGCCAACTCTCAACAGTCGTAGACGTTCTCGCGAACTGGAAACTGGCGATTCCCGTCATCGGTCTTGCAAAGAGAGAAGAGGAGATTTTTGTTCCTGACCGCATGGAACCCCTGACGATTCCTCAAGACAGTCCTGCGAAGTTTTTGCTCATGCGACTGCGCGATGAAGCGCACCGATTTGCCAACAGGCACCGCGAAAAGCGGGCCTGGAAGACGCTGCTCACGGACTAAATTGGTGATCATCGCTCTGCGTTTCTGCAAGAGTTCTTGCTCGCGTCCGTCATCTCCTAGGCGTACACTCGTGCGTACTCATTCTTTCCCCATACGACTATGCGTAAATTGACTCTTCTCCTTGGCGCCCTCGGTGGTGCAATGGCTGGTTACGTCTTCAGCAATAAGAAGCTCCGCGATGAGCTCTCGGATGCAAAAGATGCAGAAGCAGCCGGACGCATCCTTGCAAAACACCTCTCCCAGGACGGGAAGCAGGTTGGTCATGAAGTGAAGAAGTTCATCGATAGCGACGAAGTGCAGGAGAACTTCCAGAAGGCCAAGCAGTATGCGATGGATCAGGCGAAGCAGCTCCAAGAGAACGCTGTTGCACTCATGAAGGGTGGTCAGAAGCAGGTCACGTCCTACGGCAAGAAAGCCGTGAAGAGCGTGGCGAAGAAGGTGAAAGCGAAGAGGTAAATTCGGAGATCATACAACGGGGGCTGCAGCGATGCGGTCCTCGTTTTATAAAAGGACTTCGAAGACATCGACGATTTCGAGGATATCGACGATAAAAGTTCCCTTTCCTCGATTTCTTCGAAATCCTCGACCTCCTCGATATCCTCATCATTTGCTCCTCCTTGTCATCTTTCGCCCTCCCCTGCATGATAGGGCCCACTTTTCCCCTTCGTTATGTCTTTTGAACAGACTCTCTGGATTGTGATCGGTTCGGGCGTCTTCTCGCTCGTCATTGCCGCCATTCTTCGCGCCTACATTGGTAAGGCGCCCACTGGCGACAAAAAAATGCAGAACATCGCAGCGAAGATCCGCGAAGGTGCGATGGCGTTCCTGACACGAGAGTATTCGGTGATTGTCCCATTCGCACTCGTCATCGCGGTGTTGCTCTACCTGTTCCTCGACGTCAGCATCCTCTCCAATGAAGCTCACACATGGAATCGGCCGTTCACGGCTCTGAGCTTCCTTGCAGGCGCGTTCT
>CAZBSN010000085.1:0-4425 GCA_964494435.1 uncultured Candidatus Peribacteria bacterium
GAGGGCAAAGCCGCTACTCCCTGCCTCGGTGTCGTACGCCGATTCGCCACTCGCAGCAGCAAAGGACGCCGACGCGCTCATCATGCTCACGGAGTGGGACGTCTTCCGCGGCATCGATTTGCACGAGGTGGCTGCGTCGATGAAGGGCAAAAAACTCTTCGACGGACGCAACGTCTATGAACCGCACGAAATGGCCGATGCAGGGCTGGAATACCACTGCGTGGGCGTGAAAATGTGACAGCTGTAAGCCATAAGCTTAGAGCTATGAGTAAAAATATAATTTCAGTATTATATGCGTATGTTGGCAATGTCTTATAAAAAGCTTTTAATTTGGCAACGGGCGAGGTTACTCGTTCGTAAGATTTATGAATTGGCGAAACAATTTCCGAAAGAAGAAACGTACGGATTAACAAGTCAGATAAAGCGAGCCGCTATTTCCATTCCATCCAATATCGCCGAAGGTAGCCAACGCACATCCGATAAAGAGTTCTCCAATTTCATACTCATCGCACGCGGGTCACTCGCAGAATTAGAGACGCAATGCATCCTTGCGATCGATCTGAAGTTTGTTACAGAGAAGCAAGCGAATCCTTTGTTAGAAGAAATGGAAGAAATTAGTAAAATGCTATACTCGTTCTGCTCAAAGCTTACCGCTCACAGCTCAAAGCTATGAAAATTCTCGTCACGGGCAGCAGCGGCTTCATCGGCTTCCACACGTGCATGAAGCTTCTCGCTCGTGGAGATGAAATCGTGGGACTCGACAACATGAACGCCTACTACGATCCCACGCTGAAGGAGGCTCGCTTGAAGATTTTAAAAGAGCACAAGAACTTCTCCTTCACGAAGGGCGACATTCTCGATCGCAAGACGTTGAAGAAATGCATGACAGGATGCGACCGCGTCCTCCACCTCGCAGCACTCGCGGGCGTACGCTACGCGTTCGATCATCCGGATGAGTACGTCGACATCAACATCAAGGGCTTCTTCCACGTCCTCGACGAAGTGCGCGTGCAGAAGATTCCCGGTCTCATCTACGCCAGTTCGAGCTCGGTCTATGGCGGCAACGGCAAACTCCCCGCGTCGGAGGAAGACCGCGTGGATAACCAAGTCTCGCTCTACGGCATGAATAAGAAGGACAACGAACTCATGGCTCACACCTACCATTCGCTCTACGGCACGCATGTCACGGGTCTCCGCTTTTTCACCGTCTACGGCCCCTACGGTCGCCCGGACATGGCCCTCTTCCTCTTCACGGCAGCGATGCTCAAGGGTGAGACGCTCCCCGTGTTCGGCGAAGGAAAAATGCAGCGCGACTTCACGTACATCGACGACATCGTCTCCGGCATTGTCGCGTCGATCGATAAGAACTACGACGAAGAGATCTTCAACCTCGGTTGCGGACGCAAGGAAGAGCTGATGGATTACATCGGGATGATCGAGAAGTCCCTCGGCATGGAAGCAAAGAAAGAATATCTCCCTATGCAGCCCGGCGACGTTCGCGCGAGCTTGGCCGATATTTCAAAGGCCAAGAAAATGCTCGGCTACGAGCCAAAAACGACGATCAAAGACGGCGTTCCGCAGTTCGTGAAGTGGTACAGGGAATACTATGGAGCTTGAAGGTCTGCCGTCTCCAGGCACGCACAGACATGCAACAGTTCCGGGCTTGCGTCTTCCACATAATGAATTTGAGTCACAGATCCTTGATAACTACGAACGGTTTCTCGAAAAACCGGGTGGCGGCTGGGGCACGGAAGCCGAGATCTTTGCCATGCGACAAGGCTATGTGCAAGAAATAGCGGATTACCTACCCACTGTGACCGACCCTCTGGAACAATTACGAGCGAAAGAACTGATGAGGAGATACGAAAGAGCGTAATAATTATCGCGGACCCCAGAGAGATAGCTCTGGAAATCTAACGTTTTGGCGGTACACGAACCGATAGTTCGTTTTGTGTTTCTTCGGGCGAAAGCCGCCTCCACCACACCAAACCCGGATCGGTGCAGCGGCCGATGCATACGAGTGCATCCGCCTGATCGAGAATGTCATGTGTGTATCGTCGGAGTTCTTGCGAGCTCGTGGCTTCATATTGCCACTCATGACCTGCAGGCCCATCAATGAGGATCTGACCGGGACCAGCGAGCTTGAGCATCTCTCTGGCAGGGCTACGGGAAGTGAGCAGTGGCACGAATGAGAGAAGAATGAGCGCGGCAATAAACATGCACGGCACGAAAACGAGTGAGATGTTCGGAAGCTTTCGTAGAACGTACGCAGCTCCGGAAACGAAGAATGGGACGAAGAGAATCGCGTAGTAATCGTAGCGACCGACGAACACGTAGAGTGCGATGAGAATGAACGTTATGAGAACCGGCCAGCGACGTTCGAGGAAGAGTCCAAGAACACCAAAGAATGTTCCGAGTCCTGTGCCGGCAATGAGAAGAATATGGAGAAGTCCGAGGCTGCGAGTGGTGAACGTGTCGGATGCGTCTTTCCCCGCTTGGAGGAAGAGACTCGCGAGGAGTAATGGATTGCCGAGGGCATAGAGACCGAGCACGAAGAGCGGCAAACCGAGGTATAGAATAATCTGAATAGGTGATGCCTTTCTTCGCAACAAGATGCCAAGAACAAGAGGTGCGAGGAGCACGCCTTGGAGTGCCGAGAAGATCGCCGCGAGCCACCAAAGACCCAGTATTGCTGGTGATGGGAGACGTTCAGTTGGAAGCGAGAGCATCCAAAGGAACACGAGCGCGAAAAGTGCTGTGAGCGGCGCCATCATGACGGTGCCCGCTTGGAGAATGACACCACCAGAGAGAAGCCACAGTCCGCAGAGTGCGATGCGTACTGCGCGTTGCGATCCCCTGCTCATGTCCCACACAAGCCACACAGCTTGCACGAGGAGTGTTGCAAAGAGCATGCGCATGATTGGTTCCTGCAATGTCCATCCATCGGTTAAGCCGAGGAGCCATCGCGCGAGCGGCGGATGCGGATACGGAATATTCAGCAGATATTTTGCTTCATCCGTACGGACTCCATTAAAGAGTTGCGCGTGCGCGAGTGCGAACGCGTAGACCTGCACGCCAAGGATGGAGATCAGTCGTCGCATAAGGTGAGCGCGACGGAAGGACGGAGCAACAAACATTCTTCGGGATCCTCGCCTCGCATATGCCGCCGATGCTTGAGTGTCACGAATCCGTTTTCGGAGATGGACTCGACCCACACATCCGACAGTAACCATCCTCGATCATCGGCGAATGTCTGAAGACGAGCTGGGAGTGCAGTGCGAAAATCTACATCCAAAAAAATAGGCCTGATGGCCCAGATACGCAGAGCAAAAATAACAGCGAGAATAACCGAAAGAACGATAAATACACGGGCAGAGGTAATTCCTATCCTCCGCAGCCCAATGCGCAACGCTTGCTTGAGGAATTGGAGCTGCACGAGCAGTGACAGCTTGCTCTCGCCATGAAGTCGCGGCTGGAACTGGAGCGACACTTCGGCGATTGTCGTGCCACGTGGCAGTGCAGCAAGGAGTTCGAAGAGAATTTTGAATCCTTCGGGCTTCAGAAATGGCCTCGCCTTCTTATACGCATCTGCCTGAACGGCGAAGAACCCGCTCATGGGATCGGTGGTCTCAACATTCGGAAGTTTCTGCGCAATCCATGTGCCGAACTTGCTGAGCCATCGTCGTCCGTGCACCCACTCCCCCACACTTCCTCCCGGTCGATAGCGTGACGCGACGGAAATCACTGCTCCATCTGCAATCTTCTGTGCGACGGCGTTGATGAGCGACGGATCGTGCTGCATGTCGCTGTCCATCACGAGCAGGATGTCACCCGTCGCGAGATCACATCCTTCCACAACGGCGGATGAGAGACCTTTGCGACCGACACGACGGAGGACACGGAGCCATGAATATGTCTTTTGCAGGTCTTCTGCCACCTTCCACGTGCCATCGGGGGAATCATCATCCACCACGATCACTTCATGCGGCGTGAGGCTTCCTGCCACTCGTTTGAGCAGTTCAGGCAGGTTCTTAGCCTCGTTATAGGTCGGGAGAATGAGAGACAGCCGCACACCGACACGCTACCATACGCGACGATGAAGATCTTAGTCACAGGATCATCTGGAACGATTGGCACAAGACTCTGTGAAACCCTCCTTTCACAGGGACACACGGTCGTTGGCGCAGACTGGGAACCGTGCAAGTGGCAGAAGAGCGTGGAGGCTCTGCGTGTTGATATCGACCTACGCGATAAGAGCCAGTTCACGAAACTCCCAACAGACCTCGATCTCATCATTCACTTGGCTGCCAACGCTCGCGTCTACGAACTCGTCGAACATCCTGACCGCGCATTCGACAACTGTCAGGACACGTTCAATATCTTGGAATTCGCACGTGCAAACGGGATCAAGCGCGCGATGTTCGC
>CAZBSN010000086.1:0-4395 GCA_964494435.1 uncultured Candidatus Peribacteria bacterium
ATGAGCAACACCGAAAGGAGAGGTCCAATCATTTGGGTGGAGTTTAGTGGAAGCACCTCTCTCATGGAACCGTCCAGACACAGATCACGGAGGAAAATGCCGGGATGGCGCAAGGCAAATTTGCTGCAGCTGCAAGCGGAATATCACACCACAGCTTCAGCGATACACAATACGGTCTTGTAAACGCAGATCGACGTACCGCGTGGCGGCGTCCGCGCCGATCGTTTGCAGGAAGAGCCTGTAACGGTCAATTTGTTCGCTCACAGGACTGCGCATGTCAAACCACAGGGAATGCTTCTGCGTTTGAATGTGAAATTCCCTCGCGCGCAGGTACACGGCGCGCAGCACAGTTTGCTGACTGAACTGTCGAAGCAACAAATCTTCCGCCTGTCCCATGCGTTCGAGAATTTCAACGTCGAGCAGCGGCTTCCACGGTTCCGGTCTCACTCCCCAGTCGACGATGCGAATGGTCGTTAGACCTGTTCCCGTTCGCGCGAGCGACGGTGGGTACGTCACGTACACGCCTTGTGCCGTCAAATAATCTCCGAGCACGTCTGCGCCCGTGCCGATGTCCACTTCTTCCTCTGGAGCGGATCCATCCGGGTTCACGATGTCGAGCTGTGCGACGATGGGATCGAGATCGACGCGCACGATGAGCGTCGATGGATACTGTTTTTCGAGCGTCATTTCTCGCAGATCCGGAACGGCGCGTTCCACCATCGGCAGTGTTTGCTTGTGCGTGAGAAACAGCAAATGTTCACTGAAGAGCGGTGCGAGCGCGCGCTGCACATGTTCAATATCAACGCGCCGATCCGTGCGAATGATACGAATTTCACGAACGGAGAGAATCGGAGAGAAGATGATGATACAGACAAATATCACCGCCACGCTTAACGCGATCCAGGGCGAGAAACGCATGACCTGCATCCAGACTTTTCCCAATCGCTCCTGCGTCTTGCGCATGATTCGTGTCCAGCGTTGCAGCTGATACTGGCGCTGACGGCCATGACGACGTTGCACGAGCGCGCGCGTGCGATCCGTGACGCGCCTGTTGTACCGTTCGGGGAGTTTGCGGGGAGAACGCAGCACGCGCGCCATCATATACTATTGAGCCTTTGGCGGCGTGCTCCTGCATTGCACAACGCGTACACTGGTGCCCCATGCGAACTGCCCTCACCGCCGACTGGATTATGCCCGCAGGCGGAGCGGAACAGGTGATTGGTGCATTTGCGGAAATATTTCCAGATGCGCCGATCATGACGACGGTTGCGGCGGCGAAAGTGCCCGTTGGGATCGATCGTTCACGCGTGCGCAGCAGCGGACTCCAATTTCTCTACAACATCATCGGTCGCCACCAGCCGCTTCTCCCGTGGATGCCGCTCGCGATGGAATCGTTCGATCTCTCCTTCTACGACGTCATTCTCAGTTCGTCGCACGCAGTCGCAAAAGGGGTCATCCCTCCCCCAGGAGCAGTGCATGTGTGTTACTGCCACACGCCAATGCGTTATGCGTGGTTCATGGAAGATGACTACCTGCGCGATTTCCATGTGCCGCGCATCCTCTGGCCACTCATTCGTTGGCAGTTGCGACGGATCCGCGCGTGGGACCTTTCCACTGCAAAACGCGTTGATCTCTTCCTCGCCAATTCACAGACGACCGCCAACCGCATTAAGCAAATTTATGGTCGTAACAGCACCGTAGTCCATCCGCCCGTCGACGATCGATTCTTCAATGTTCCACTCTCCCCTATCACAGATCGAAAAGGCTTCGTCGCAGTGGGCCGTCTCGTCCCCTACAAGCGATTTGATTTGCTCATAGCTGCGGCAAACGAAGGAAAGTTCTCTCTCACCATTGTTGGAACGGGAAAAGAAGAGCAGCGCCTCCGTGCGATGGCGGGACCGACCGTGGCGTTCCGCGGACACGTTGCAGATGCTGAGTTGCCGTCCCTCTACGCCACAGCCGAGGCCGTGTTGTTCCCGCAGGAGGAGGACGCCGGCATCGTTCTGCTCGAAGCGCAGGCGTGCGGCACGCCGGTCATTGCGTTAGGCAAAGGCGGAGCGCTCGATCTCACAATGGAGGGGAAAACGTCGATGCTTTTTTCTGAACAAAGCGTGTCCGCAATCCTTGCCGCGCTCGTACATTTCCGTGCGAAGACATTTGATCCAAAAACTATCCGCGATCACGTGAGCGATTGCCGCCGTTCGAAATTCCAAGAGCGCATTCGTTCGATCGTCTCAGGCGCTCGCGCGGAGTTTGATGCGGGAACATTTTCTCGGCGTTGATGCCTGTTTAAGAAGGGCGCTACATTGACAAGAAAATTTTTCAATGTAAAATCTATCTCCCGCTGAGCAGACCCATATGATCGAATTTGAACCGTTATCGGCAAACGCAAATCAGGATGAAATAGTTCGATGGCTTGATCGACAGCAAGTGTTCTTGGAAATAGATCTTCAGAGATTACTCGAAACAGTAGATAAAGAACCTCTTCAAAAATTGATACGGCATGCTTTGCATATCATCCACTCACACAGGAATCTTCAACCCTCTGACCCCGCGCTCGCTACATACAGAGCGGCTCAAGAGTGTTTTAATTGCACGCGTGATATACATACTGCACTGCAAGAATTGTTGGGATTGGATCTGCCGGAATATTACATCTAAGAGAATGCTGGAGATGACAGGGCGCGTGGTGTGACATACTGTTTTCAACGCTGATGCTCGAACATCCCTTCTCCGTCTTCGGCCCCTATCGCGTTCGTGTGCGACTTTATGATCGCAGCGACAACGTTCGCTCAGCGGATGATGTGGAGAAGCTCGAAGGTTTTCCCCTCGCCGACCCACAGCAGGTTCACGGTGCATTGACACTTCGTGCAGATGGCCCAGGTCGCTTTGCTGGTGCGGATGGCCTTGTCTCTGCGACGACGAATCTTACCCTCAATTGTCGAAGCGCCGACTGCCAAACATTAGCTTTCTATAGCCATAAACTTCATATCGGTGGAGTGCTCCATGCTGGCTGGAAAGGGCTCGTCGCCGGCGCAATTCCTGCATTCCTCGATGTACTCAAACGAGAGTTCGATGTACAGCCCTCAGATCTCGTTGTTGGCATCGGCCCATCGCTCTGCCTCGTATGCAGTGAGTTCACCGATCCCGTCCGCGAATTGCCCATGATTGACCCGAAATTTTTCCACGAACGTCTCGTCGATCTGCGTGGCATCGCCAATAAACATCTCGCCGACGCAGGCATCCACTCTACGAACATCGAACGTCATCCTGATTGTTCCAAATGTCGGAAAGATCTGTGGTGGTCGCTCCGTGGAGGCGATCTTGAAGAGCTCAACAAAGGTGCGCGAAATGTCTTGAGTATTTCGTTGCTCTGAAACTTATTCTGAGTAGGATGAAGAATGCTCGGCAGCTGGTGGGAGCGGTATATGTTTCTTTCCTACTATTGCATTGGGAGGCCAACTCTCTGCGGACCGTGGTTCGTGGATGCGGTCACCCACCTGGTAACCCAGGGATGCAAGCATTACCGCTTAACCGCTATTGGGCATGCAGACTAACTTTTTGAACGTCTCTGAATAGCGGCGGAAATATCCCAGAGACGCTCCAATTTATCGACGACTTGTTGTCGATTTTTGCCTATAGCGAGCCACTTTTCACTAAATGCTTCACAGAATGATTCTAACGATCTTTGCAATCGATCGCCCTTCTTCATTGCCGGTGCTCGGTCTACGAGTTTTCGTGGTGCGAGATCGAAATGGAAGGTATGGCCAAGCTCATGTCCAAGTGTTGATGCCATCTCGTCTACAGTTTGATCGACTGCAAGTTCACCTTCTTCATCTTGCGTGACAGCAACTGCGAGAAAAATACATAATCCTCTTTGTACTACTTCTAGATGACCACGTACGTCGGTAATTGTGGCTCTGACTCTTCTAATTTGTCGCTCGATCAGTTGCGTCCGCACGGTTTTTCCATTGAGCGTTTGTAGCCAAGCATCAGCATCCTCCGTCATGGGGAATCCCATACGCGTATCAAGGTTTGGAAAAGTATCCGACAGCAGCCTTGAAGGTTTCATGAGAGAAATATACAGCACGATGTTCAGGCATGTTGTATACCTCTGCTCCTTCATGGACTCCTCCATGGAGGCTACAGTGAAGCCCATGGACACCACCTTCCTCACTATCAGCGAAGCAGCAGAGAAAACCGGTCGATCACTTTCGACCATTCGTCGCATCATCAAGTCTATTGCAGACAAAGATGATCACGCCGATCGCGATGCAGTTCAACCAACGCCCAAGCAAGTCCTCGCATTTAAGAAGAAAGAAGAGAACTTCGCATGGAAAATTCGTGAAGACGTTCTCACACGTGAAATCGCCGGAGCCCCGAACACAGCGAAGA
>CAZBSN010000087.1:0-4345 GCA_964494435.1 uncultured Candidatus Peribacteria bacterium
CCGAAGAGCCAACAAGGCGTGGCGCGGAATGTAGGAGTGAAAGATGCAACGGGGGACATCGTAATCTTCATCAACGACGACATCCTTCTCGACCCCAATGCATGTGCGATGCATCTGTCGATGCACAGCAAACATCCTCATGCAGCCGTCCTTGGTTTTACAGAATGGGATCCCGCAGTTGGCATTACGCCCGTGATGCGATGGCTCGACGAAACAGGGTGGCAGTTCGCATATGGAAAATTAGGAGAATACGCGGGAAAGGAGATCCCGGCTGAATGGCAACACCGTGTGACGTACGCGAGCCATGTGAGCGTGCCGCGGGAAATCGCACTCTCCACACCATTCCCAGAAAATCTGACGGAGTACGGCTGGGAAGACATCGTATGGGGAGCAGAAATACAGAAAAAGAATGTGCCACTCCTCTATGAACCATCCGCAAAAGCGCTTCACCATCATCATATCGAACTCGACGATTCATTAAAGCGCATGCACGCGATTGGTAAGTCGGCAGCAGCTATGGCGAAGATTAATCCAGCGTTTGATCGTATTCCGAAGGGGTGGAAACTTTTCGTGTATCGTCTTCTGTCACTTCTGCCAACGATACGGGGAAAGCATGCAAAGGCATTTCTCAATGGAATGTTTGCTGTACGGAAGCCATAGAACAGACGAAAAGCTTGCTTTACATTGCATCGACGTGTATAGTGTTCGTGGTTTTGAATATGCACTATCCCGTAATCGGGATGGTGGGTTTCCCAGCACATTCTCCCCATTTCTATGAGAGCATCATTTGTCGCCGCCATTAACCAGATCTGTTCGGAAAAGAACGTCTCTCCGGACCAAGTCATCGAAGCCGTGAAGCAAGCGATCGCCACCGCGTATCGCAAAGACTACGGCAACAAAGAGCAGGAAATCCGCGTGAACCTTCCTGAAGGTTCCGAGGGTCCGCAGATTTTGATCGTGAAGGAAGTGGTGGAGACCGTGGAGAACGACAACTTCGAAATCAGCTTGGCCAACGCAAAGAAGATCAAGCGCGACGCCGACATCGGAGACGAAATCGAGATCGATGTGACGCCTGACGAGTACGGACGCATCGCGGCTCAAGCTGCGAAGCAGGTCATCCTGCAAAAACTGCAGGAAGCGGAACGCATGAGCTTGTACATCAAGTTCAAAGATCGCGAGGACGAACTGCTCACGGCCACGGTCACGAAAGTTGATCCGAACTGGGTCACGCTCGAAATCGAAGGCATGGCGGTGTCGCTCCCATGGAGAGAACAAATTCCGGGAGAACACTACTACACGGGTAAGCGCATTCGCGTGTACTTGGAGCGCGTTGAAATGACGGGAAAGGGCCCGCAGCTGCGCATTTCCCGCACGCACAAGAATCTCGTGAAGAAACTCTTGGAGCTCGAAATTCCGGAGGTCCGCAATGAAGACGTCATGGTAAATTCCATCGCGCGCGACGCAGGATTCCGCAGCAAAGTTGCGGTCTCCAGCAAGGACCCTCGCGTCGATCCCATCGGCGCCTGTGTCGGTCAGAAGGGCGTGCGCATTCAAGCCGTGATGGAAGAAATCAACGGCGAGCGCGTCGACATGCTCGAATGGAGCGACGATGCGATCAAACTCATTTCTACTGCTCTTCAACCAGCCGCAATCTCCGCCGTGATCATCGTGAACGACACGGAAGCGACGGACACGGACGGACGTAAAGTGAAGAAGCGCGCCGCAGTCTTCGTCGAAGAAGCACAGCGCCCAATGGCCATCGGTAAGAAGGGCCAGAACATCCGCCTCGCAACCGAACTCACCGGCTACGAGCTCGACATGTACAACTACGAAGAGCTACCGGCGTTCCAAGCCAAGCTCGCGGAGCTTCGCGGTGAAGAAGTTGCTGCTGCTCCAGCCACCGAACATGACGCCCAGACGCTCGTACTGGAAACCTCGCCTGCGCCGACATCGGAACAGGGTGAAGGTTCTATTACTCCCGACGCTGGTCAGCCGCTCGCAGGGGAAGGCGCTCAAGCAGCGTAATTCTCCTCCTGTATGAAGACATCCTTCCGCCTCCTTGCCGTTCTCGGAACGCTCACGCTCTGCGCATGCACGCCAACAGGTACAACTGACAGTGCAGCCTCATCGTTGTCATCGTCTGTGTCGTCTGTTTCGTCGAGCACTATGAGCTCCAGCGCTTCGTCAGCACCTCAGGCTCCCATCGCCCCATTCGACGCCTGTCCCGGTTTTCATAAGTACATGTCTCACGCATGGTATGAAGATGCGAGGAAGAAGATCGCCGATCAGGGCGTCACGGTGGAGTTCGACATCGCAGAGGCCTGCCTTTCGGCCGATTACCTGATCGCAGCCATTCGCACATGGGATACGGAAGAAAACTTCATTCTGCGATACAACATTCGCACGCGCACTCTCGAAAGACCGGCACAGAATGATGGCAAGTCGCGACCCGTGGCAACGTCTTTCGGAAAGCGCAACGGTGACCTGATCCCCCTCATGCTCGATGGTTGCAGGAGTGGAACGTACGACATTCGTCACAATGTCATCATGGCAGACGGCGCGCGCTGTGAAACGAATGTCTGTACGCTTGTAGTTAACCCCGATTACGGCTGGCCAGAAGCTCAGAAATACAAACACCTCACGCATCTCGGAACGATCTTCACGGCTGCAGATTGTGGCGACGCTCGTTTAAAACAGGTCCATCCGAGCACGAACTACACAGAGGGCAGCGCGATCTTCCTGAAAGTGAAAGCTAGTGTGGCATTCGAGAATGAACTGCGAGCAATCGGGTTTGCATGCAGAGATGAATCCTGTCTCACATGGGAGAATGAATCGACCAGCATTCCCGTGTCGGATTTGCTCCGCCTGCGCCCATACGTAGGGGAGATGAAGAACGACGACTGTCGCCATTGCGGCTAAAGGCGCTGTTTATCGCTTGTTCTTGACGTTAGTTAAGAGTGGGAAGAAAATCCCTCCCTTTGAATATTTCCACCTTCTACATCGGCGAAGAGACACTGTGTTCGGACGATAATCCGAAGGATGTGAGTGGTTTTGAAGGTGCGGGTTTTACGCGGCGTCAGCGAGACACTCTCATAGGTCGGATACAGGACTTGTTGGGAGAATTTTCCGCTACAAGCGACATCCCCAAATCATTGATGGGTGCATTCCCGGAAAAAATTCCCGTCTATATCAGGAATGATGCACCGGAAGATGCATTGCTTGATGAAGAAGGGGAAAAAATAGTCATGGCAGCGCTCGCAACATCATCGCCTCTGTCGGATCAACCTTTGAATGCGTCTCATCATCCAACAGAGCGCGTAAGAGGTCTTTTGCTTGATATGACACCGGATCTGCTTCAATCGGAAAGTGCATTAGAATCGATGAGAGACTCCGTCTTAAGAGCGTTGATAGCTATCTCCTTATTGAGGTCTATTCGTTCAGGCAATGAAAGCCGGCACCAAGCTTTTCTAAAAGGTATCCTGAACCGTTTCATGGGCAACCAGCCGGGAGATGTTTTGACACCGCACATAGCCACAACGACCGGTCTTTCTGTTCCTGACGATTGTAATGTATTGATCGAAGAGGATATCGCTGATCTTTTTGAACTTATTGCGGACGACGCATTTGACGGAGCGTCCTTGAAGAACTTATGGAAAATCTGTTCAGAATTGATGGTCATTCATGATCGGCAGGGGAGATATCCACTCGCTCACGAAACAGATGACGTGATCCATCGCGTGCTCAATTCGCGCGCAAACGATATTTTGAATGGCCCAGCTTTTCAAGAAACCGTGCCTGGGGTGAACATGATTGCTCTTATTTCACGAGAAACATCGACTGCATTTTTAAATACGTGTGATATCAGCAAGCAGCAGACAGATGAAATAGTTGGATTGCCAAAATTAGTAACTGTTAAAAGTCATTGGGGAACGTGGGAAATAGATGATATAGATGAGAAGAGAAATACTATCGAAACGACACGTATTGCGGACCCCGCTGGAAATCTGATCGTGGCTTCCGCCATTGAATGGCTTATAGAACCAAAGGAGCCCGGCGGTAAAGCGTTCTATGAAATTCGGAGTAGCGGGCAGTCTGCCATCATTGACCGTCGACTTGCCGGAGAGTTTTCATCGTAAAGCATCCTAGATACTGCACATTTTCATCCCTAGACTAAAACCGTGAAAATCCCGCCTCTCACCTTCGCGGTTCTCGACACCGAAACCACGGGTTTTGTGCCACGCGTGCACCACATCGTCGAAGCGGCGTGCGTTCGCTATGAGAACGGGGAATTGAAAGAGACGTATGAAAGTCTCATCGCCGCGCCGGACGAGATGCCACCGCATGT
>CAZBSN010000088.1:0-2002 GCA_964494435.1 uncultured Candidatus Peribacteria bacterium
TAGCCCCTCCCCTACCCTCCGTTCACCTTTTTCTATGCCAATCACCAAGTCAGCCCTCAAAGCGAGTAAACAGAGCCGCGTCCGTCAGACGAGACTCCTTCCCTATAAGACGCGCATGCGCACGCTCATGCGTTCTGTTCGGGATGCTGTGAAGGAGGGAAAGAAGGCTGAAGCGGAGAAGATGCTCCCTCAGGTCTACAAGGCGATCGACATGGCGGCGAAGAAGCGCATCATTCATCGCAAGAATGCAGACAGGAAGAAGGCGGCAATGGCCAGGCTCTTCGCGGTGGTGAAAAAGTGATGAAGCTGCTTGCACTCGATGTCGGCGAACGCCGAACGGGAGTTGCGTTTTTTGATCCTGCGATCGATTTTGTGATTCCACTCGACACCATTCATCACGTAACAGAAAAAGAAATCATCGCCGCAACGATCGACGTTGCGACTGCTCGACAAGTGGAACGCATCGTCGTTGGTCTTCCTCTTCTTCCGTCGGGACTCGAAGGATCACAAGCGCGCTTCTCGCGTGGCATCGGCAGCGAACTCGCGAAGAAGTTTGATGTTGAGTACATCGATGAGCGCTTCACAACCATTCGATCTGACCCTGGCGACGGCGACGCGAAAGCGGCGTGCATTATCTTGAATACGTATCTTCAGAGGCAAAAAGCGTAGTTTGCACACCTCGGGAGCGAGTTTTGTGAGTAAAACAGTTGTTTGCTCGCTATTGACAATAATGAAAAATGCTCTAAATTATCATATCCGGTCCTTAAGAAATCGCCTTACCTTCCATTCGCCCTCTTCATCACGACTGTGGATAACAGTCCAGGCGAACCCCGGGAATATCTTTTGTTTCTGTCAATATTCTGGTAGAACGAGGGATGTTCTCTCCTCCCCCCGCACCATGGCCGACGCAGCCACCTCCTCCTCATCGCAGCAATCCGCCACGACCTCTAAGGTTGCCATCAACCTTCAGTCGTTGCTTGATGATCTCTTCATGGTGCTGACTGAGAAGGAAGCGATGGTGATTCGTCGCCGCTTTGCACTGCAGGGTCAACCAAAGCAGACATTGGAGAAGATTGGAAAGCACTTTAAGGTCACACGCGAACGCATTCGTCAAATCGAGGGCATTGCTCTCTCCAAGCTCCGCCGAACCGTTCGCACCACGAAGCTCAACGAAGTGAACGAACTCGCCAAGAGCATCCTCCGTATCCACGGTGGACTTATGCGTGAGGACGAACTCATCAGCCAAGTCTTGAAGCGCATGCCGAACTCGACGGAGCTCGACGGAGCAGTCCTTCGCCTCTCCTTCTCGATCGACAGCGAAATGAACTCCTCCGGTCACAGCGGAACGTTCGTTCCGTTCTGGAGATTGGAAAGCCTCGCGATGGAAGACGTGTCTCTCATTGTCGACAACATCGTGAAGATTTTGAAGAAGCGAAAGTCCTGTATGAAGAAGGACGAGCTCATCTCCGCCGTTCAAGCGCTCAACCTCTTCAAAGATCGAATCCCTTCCAAAGAACTCATCTCCTCGTCCCTCACGATCGACGAACGTCTTCGCGAGATCGACGATGGTTGGGGTCTGACGGAATGGCGCTTCGTTCGCCCACGTTCAATCCGCGACAAGGTTGAAATCATCCTTCGCAAGACGGGTAACCCTCTCCACTTCATGGAGATCGCCAACCGCATTCGCGAAGCACGCTTCGATCATAAGAACGTTACGGTGCAGGCAGTGCATAACGAACTCATTCGCTATCCGCAATTCGTCCTCGTTGGCCGCGGTCTCTACGCTCTCCACGAATGGGGCTATGAACCTGGCACAGTTGCGGACGTCATTGAGAACATCCTGAAGGCGAAGGGTTCCCTCTCCAAGAAAGAAATCATCGCCGAGGTCGCCAAGCAGCGCACGGTGAAGGTGGGAACGATCTCCCTGAACCTCCAGAAGATGCCGTACTTCGTCCGTGTTGGTCGCGCCGTGTACGCGTTCGACGCAGCGAAGAAGAAGTAA
>CAZBSN010000088.1:2102-4312 GCA_964494435.1 uncultured Candidatus Peribacteria bacterium
ATGTCCCGCACCCTCCAAATCACGCTCGTCGTCTTCGCATTGATCATCTGCGTCTCACTCCTCGTCTACGGTTTTGGCGCAAAGAAAATCGCCAGCACTCTTCCCACCGGACAGCAGACCCTCACAGGAACGCTCATCCCGGCAGAGTTGTCGCTCTCGCGTCGCGGTACGCATGCTCTTGAGGTTGATGGAGAGAAAGTGGTGTTCGTCGAGAGTGCGAGTGTGAACCTTCGCTCATACGAACTCACAGAAGTAGGCCTCAGCGGTACGTACCAGAAGAACACACTCCCTGATGACCTTCCTGTCTTTGTTGTGACGCAGGTCCGGCCCATTGAGGTTCCTGCTGCATCCAAAGACTTTCCTCCCGTCGGACTCACGTTGCGCGTGCCGCTCGATTGGAACACACAAATATTCGACGATGGCGTGACGTTCTCACTGACAGGTTCCACGACTCCCCTGCTCCGCATTACACGTTCTGCGTTCACGCAACTTCCTGCAGGGACGCCGATGATTGTTGCGGGACAAGACGCCGTGCGATCGTCAGACGCTCAAGGGAGCATCGTCCATGTTCTCACGAATCGCGGCATATTGACCTTCACCTGGAGTGCTACTGCATCTGACACAGAGTTGAACGCTGGGTTTGCACAGTTGCTGCGTACGGCGATCATTCGTGCCTCATCCTCATCACCGCGAACGCAAACTGGCTCCCAAACAGTCTCCCGTTCCTCTTTGATGGGCGGTTCTGCCGCGTCTGGCGCAAAACAGCAGCCCTGTGGCGGTCCGAACGGCGTGCTCTGTCCGAGCGGCACGTACTGCAACGTGCTGGATCAAGAAAGCGGCATCGGACTCTGCACTTCGCTGTAGCTAGCCAAAGTTACGGGTGTACAATCATACACCACCATTCTCTGTTCTTCTGAGCAAGGGAACATTCTTGATCGCTCCATTGTCACGTGCAACAGTAGGTGTACGTTCATGCACCCGCACGAACATTTCACACCTCTTTTCCAACCCAGTAGTATGACACCGAAATCTTCCTCCTCATCCGCACTCATGGACCCACCAAAAACAGCGAAGCCGGTCGTAAAGAAAACTGATTCCATCACCTCTGCGAAAGCCGCGGCAGTGCAGATCGCACTCGCGGAGATCAAGAAGCAGTACGGCGACGGAGCAATCATGGAGATGAGCGATACAAGCGCCACACAGATTCTTCGCTTCCCTTCAGGAAGCCTCTCACTCGACATCGCACTCGGAGGAGGGTTCCCTGTCGGCCGCATCATCGAAATCTACGGTCCAGAATCATCGGGTAAAACGACACTTTCTCTCCACGCTATTGCAGAGATCCAAAAGCGAGGTGGTAAAGCTGCCTTCATCGACGCTGAGCACGCACTCGATACGAGTTACGCGAAGAAGATCGGCGTCGACGTCGACAATCTCCTCGTCGCACAGCCGGATGATGGTGAGCAGGCTCTTGAAATCACGGAAACCCTCGTACGTTCCGGAGGTATCGACCTCATCGTCATCGACTCCGTTGCAGCTCTCACACCGAGGGCGGAAATCGAAGGCACCATGGGCGACAGCCACATGGGTCTCCAAGCACGTCTCATGAGCCAGGCCCTTCGCAAACTCACGGCCATCGTCAGCAAGACGAACTGTTCCGTCATTTTCCTCAACCAAATCCGCATGAAGATCGGCGTCATGTTCGGCAACCCCGAAACGACGACCGGTGGTAATGCACTCAAGTTCTACGCCTCCGTCCGTCTCGACATCCGCCGCATTGAGAAGATTGTCGAAAAGACCGGTTCGGCTGCCACGGAAGATGCGGCACAGGAGGTTATCGGTAACCGCACACGTGTAAAGGTGGTAAAGAACAAGGTTGCACCACCCTTCAGACAAGCGGAGTTCGATATTCTCTACGCACGAGGCATCTCCAAGGAATCAGACATTCTCGATCTCGGAGTGAAGTACGGTCTTATCGAAAAGTCTGGAGCCTACTTCCGCCGCGGCGAGGAAACCCTCGGACAGGGGCGGGAACAAGCGAAACAGTTCCTGAACGAACACACGGACGTCGCTCTGGCTCTTACGGAAGAAATCACCAAGCACGCCTCAGGATTGGAAGCCTAAGGATTCTTCAGAGGGGAAGTTGTACACAGGTTTTCCACATCCTGTCCTCTTCCCCTCTTTTCTGAATTCCCCCATAGTGCGTTCCCATG
>CAZBSN010000089.1:0-4223 GCA_964494435.1 uncultured Candidatus Peribacteria bacterium
GGCATGCATGATGAAAGTGAAGCAACCTCGAAAGAGTCCGTTCGGGCCGCTGTAATTAAGGTTTAATGATGATGGGATTCGTCGGGCGCTGTGTGCGCGCCAGATGTTCCGCCAGCAGTCGCATGTGCATGTCCTCCGTGTCTTCATCGAGCGCAAAGCCCGGAGGCGAATTCAATTCGATCAACTTCCACTCGCCGTTTCGATCGAGACCCATGTCGCTCGAGTAGACGCGATCCGGAAAATTTATGAACGAGGCGTCGACTGAAGCCGCGAGTGCGCGCGCTGCAGTGGGAATTTTTTCGAGTGGGACTTGCGCGATGAATCCACCGAGTGCGACGTTCGACAGATATCCATCGGGCGACGCAGGTTGGCGGAAGTACGCATCAATAAGCCTGTCTCCGAAAGTAATGAGCCGCAGGTCATGCCGACCGTCGCAGATACCGGGAATGCCGCCGGACGTATCGATGAATTCCTGGAGGATCATCGGGAAGCGCGTGATTACAGGTCTGTCGGAACGCTTGCCGATCCAAATGCCTTCTCCTCCGAACAGGGCCGTCGGTTTAGAAACGATGATGTCCGTGCGTAATTCCTTCAGTGCGGATGCAACCTCGTCCTCGTTCTGTACGAGCATCGAACGCGGGCAGAACATTGAAAAGAGACCGATGGTTTCATCTTTGTCGCACGCTTTGTCGAGGACCGGGTGATTGATGACCCAGCCGTCTTCCGGCTGAAACTGCGTCAAACTCTTGTTGAAGATGACGTCGGCGACGATCGGGGAGTCGACGCGTTCCCACTTTCCATCGCGAATGGAGATGCCCCCGCTGAACGTGGAGTTTCCGAGAAATGTATCTGGCGGCGTCGTGAGGAAGAGCTCCGCGTTTTGCAGCGCGAGTTCACTCGCAAGGCGTTCGTAGGCGATGCGGTAATCGTCTTCGATGATCGTGGCGTAATTGACGATGCGCCTCACGCTAAGAGAGGAGAACGGTCGCCAATGCTTCCTGGAAATGAATGCTGTTCGGTCCTTCACTCTTGCAGGTGCATCCCGGCTTGTCGTTGATCTCGATGATCTTCCAGACGTCGTCGACTCGCCGTCCCATATCGACTGAGTACACGCGCCGTGGATACTTCGAGAATGCTGCGTCCACATCGCGAAAAATCGCCAGCGCTCCCGCGGGAATCTCATCGAGTGGGACTTCGGTCTTCGTCCCTCCTTGCGCGACGTTTGCGAGGAGGGAGTTCGGCGGCGGAGTGCGAATGAAACAGAGGACGATCTTGCCGTTGATGCTCGTCACGCGAAAATCATGCGTGGAAGCGATGAGTCCCGGAATGCCGGCCGAGGTGTCGAGGAATTCCTGCAAGAGGTACGGGTACGACGGAATACTCTTCGCGACGTCGCTATGATCGACGACCGAGACGCCACGACCTTCTTCGCCGTCGACGGGTTTCATGACGATGCGCTTCGATGGAATCGATTCGAGTGCAGCATCCACGTCTTTTGCAGATGTGACGATCGCCGTCGCGGGACTGTGCGACGGAAAATTCTTGTACGTTTCGAACTTGTCCGTGCATATGCAATTCATCTTGGGATCATTCAGGAAATTACTCGCGCCGTCCGGTATGAGCGTGCTTCCTTTGTCGTAGATGATGTCGACTTCCAGAGCGCCGGAGTGTTCCACCATTCCGTCCTTCGTGAATTCCCACCCGTGAGTAAAGCGATTGTTGCCGAGAAAACTCTCCTTTCCTCGAACGGCAAACAGTCTGCCTCCGCGCTTGTGAATTTCGTCGGTCAATTCGCGGTAGGCGATTTGATAGTATTCTTTATTGAGCGGATACCCGTCGGGCGACGGATCCGTGAAGAACACGCCGATGCTCTTGGTCGATCCCATGCGTGGAGTATACCCGAGAGGCTTTCGGGTATGCAGCGCGTTCCATCACGGTCTGCTACCATCCACGGGCCCGATCTTTCCATCATTGCCGATGTGGCGGAACTGGTAGACGCGCACGCTTCAGGAGCGTGTAAGAGCAATCTTGTGCGAGTTCGAGTCTCGCCATCGGCACCATAAAGTTCGATCAAGAGTATTTCACCTTCCACAGGTGAAGAAGTCCTCGAATGTTGCACACGACCACAACGAGCGTTGACGTTGGAACAATGGGAAATCCTTGGGCATCGTGAAAGTATAAATCGGAAACAAGAGGACCTAAGTCCGTATCCCAACTGCCGTTGTTGTAGGTCCATCCGGATCGTGCTTTCAAATTTTGCGTTGTAGCCCACCGTTGTATCTCAGCGGCATCTTTTCCAAACTTCTCGCGTAGAAGAGCATGAAGAGCTTGCAGCAACCGCACTTTCTCTTCAGCAATTATCTTCCCCAAGCGTTCTTTCGCGCTCTTATAGGAAATTACTTCTCCAAACCTCTGCAGCACATCGTCCAATGCAGTAATGCCGATGGGCTCAAGTTGGGGTGGTTCCAACGTCGGTACTGGCGACGCGAAATACTTTTTCGGATACTCCACTTCGAGCATTCGCATGAGCTCCAACAGTTCGTCAGCGCCTCGATTCTGTTTAAGAAATTCTCTCAGTGGCTTCTCATATTCAGGGTGTTCCTCGATGATGTCTAACACTAATTGTTTGCAACTTTCTGTCAGTGGTTCGTTGCCCTCTGCTGGTTTCTTGCGATTCATATGCGTGGAAAGAAAAAAGAATAAAAAATAAAAAACACCGCTTGGGGAGAGGTGTCTCGTAACAGTCGTTCTTCTACTATCAGCTTCGACTCGACGACACCTTCCCCGCACTAAAGCAGGTAAAGGCGAAGCCGACGTGGAACATCTGATTACTCACTGGTCATAGGGTACGTTTGGGAATGTGGTGAGTCAAATGAGGAGTGATTTCTCCACCAGAAAAGCCGATAGTATTCAAAAAAATAAATTTCTCGCCTCAAGAAGGGGTATCTGGTAGAGTAGCCGGTCTTGGCTGCTTCACTCGCCAGTTACCGGCTTCGGTATGGAATGATGCTGGTGCTACTCGCAGGAACATACTTTGTCATCGGTCGGTTGAGCTTGATGCTCGCGACCCTTCATCCCAGTGCATCACCGGTGTGGCCGCCGACAGGATTTGCGCTCGCGATGTTGTTGCTGTTGGGTGTGCGTTATTGGCCGGCGGTGCTCGTCGGAGCATTTTTCGTCAATGCTGCAACGGATGTGGCTCTCCCCACGGCGGGCGTCATTGCGATCGGCAATACACTTGAAGCGCTGGTCGGATTTTTCCTCATTGATGTGTTTGCTGGACGCGAGCGGACATTCGAGTCAGTGCGGGGAGTGCTGCGGTTTACGCTGTTTGCGGCTCTCGCGAGCCCCATCGTCAGTGCGTCATTCGGCGTCGTCGCACTTATGCTCGAAGGTTCCGTGCAGCGTGCGGCCGCGCAAAATGTGTGGTTCACGTGGTGGCTGGGTGACGTCGTTGGTTCATTGACGATTACGCCTCTGATTGTTCTGTGGTTCAAGAGCAGGAATGTTCGCGCAGGAGGAACGCTCTGGGAGGCGATTGGTCTTTTCGCGTTCCACATTCTCGTGTGTGCCGTTGTATTCACGCCGTTGCAAGTGCCGCTCGGCTATCTCACCCTTCTCCCCATTCTGTGGACAGCGCTGCGATTCTCTCCGAAAGCCACGATGTTGTCCGTTGCGCTCATATCGGCGCTCTCAATTGCCGGCACACTGAAAGGTTGGGGACCCTATGCAATGGCGGATGCAAACTCTTCCCTTCTGTTCTTGCAGGCGTTCCTCGCAGTGGGCTCGTTCATTGGACTCGTTCTGAGTGTGGCGTTGCTCGAACGCCGCTTGGCGGAACGATCACTCGAAACATCCGTGCTAGAGCGAACACAGGAACTTGTTGATGCGCGTGCACAGGATCGAGCGAGCCTTGAGCGACTCAGAAACGTCATCGATCACATGTCCGTGGCGACAATTGCGGTCGATGAGCATTTGAAACTTCTCCACATGAACGATGCATTCCGCAATCTCTTCCGCCTGGATGAAAAGACGAACAACGTGCGATCACTCTCCGAAATATTCTCACAAATTCGCGGCGAGTTTTACGAACCGCATGAAGCGATTGATGGTATGCTCCAAGCGTTGAGCGAACGTCGCAAAACACTCGATCGAGAATTGCGGTTGAAAGACGGCGTCGGCATTTTCTGCGACTACATTCCCGTGTTCGACGTGGGAACGCA
>CAZBSN010000090.1:0-4216 GCA_964494435.1 uncultured Candidatus Peribacteria bacterium
TACTTCAAGGTCACCTTCGCGCCGGCTGCTTTGAGCTTCGTCTTCATCTCGTCGGCGTCCGCCTTGGCGACGTTCTCTTTCACGACTTTCGGCGCGGCATCGACGATGCCCTTCGCTTCGGCGAGACCGAGGCCCGTGATTTCCTTCACGACCTTGATCACGGCGATCTTCTGACCACCTGTTTCCGTGAGCTCCACGTTGAACGTGGACTTCTCGGCTGCGGCTTCACCGCCACCGCCACCTCCTCCACCGCCACCCATTGCGACTGGGGCTGCGGAGATTCCGTAGACCGTTTCCATGTACTTCACGACATTGTTGAGCTCAACGACGTTGAGTTTCTCCAAGGCGTCGATCACTGCCTTCTCACCAGCGGTGAGTGTTGGAGCTGCTGCTGTATCGGACATAAAAAGAGGGTAAAAAGAGATAGAGATTAGGCTTGTGGAGCCGACGCCGGAGTGTCAGCTGCAGGAGCAGCGGGAGCTTCGGGCGCGGGTGTTGGGGCTGCTTCAGCAGCGGGTGTGGCAGGAGCCTCAGCTGCAGGAGCAGCGGGAGCTTCGACTTTGGGTTCTTCTTTGACTGGCTCTGCCTTCATCTTTGCAAGCTCGCTGAGTCCGCGTGCAAAGGACG
The DNA here is from genome assembly GCA_964494435.1 of uncultured Candidatus Peribacteria bacterium. Lineage (GTDB taxonomy): Bacteria > Patescibacteriota > Gracilibacteria > Peribacterales > Peribacteraceae > DALYDP01. The sequence goes on from CAZBSN010000090.1 coordinate 628, forward strand.
AGAGAGGACCAATACACATCGCGGCGAACATACTGAGGAGCGCTTCCTTGCCTGGGATCTTCGCGAGAGCAACCGCCTCTTCCTTCGAGATGAGTTTGCCTTCGTAGATACCACCGATGAGTTCCACCTGCTTGTGCTTCTTTCCAAACTTAAAGGCGACCTGTGCGCCCGTGAGGGGGTCTTCGAAGCTGAAGATGCAGGCGACTGCGCCATCGAGCATCTCATCTGGAGGTTCAGGCAAATTCAAATCCTTTGCGGCAATGCGCATGAGGTTCTTCTTGGCCACTTTCATCTCAGACTTCGTCTTCTTGAGATCGCGTCGCAATTCGCTGACGTCGGCGACTGGCATGCCGATGTAGTGAGCGAAGATGATCGACTTCGACTGCTGCATTTTTTCCTTGAGTTCCGCGAGGATCTCTACCTTCTGTGCCTTGGTGACTGCCATGGGGAGTGGGGGGTCTTGAAAAAGATGCCGGAGAGGCAAACCGCGTCTTCCGAGCCGAAGCCCAAAAAAAATCGCCGGTTCCCGACCGGGAGACCAGCGAGGCAAACGGCACGAATCACCAAGCCGGAGCCGGATGAGCGATGCTGTGTGCCTCGGAGGGGCTTACCTTCGGACTGCGTCCTAATGCCCTCGGTCTTCGGTCAGAGCCCCACTATAGCGGGTGGCCACTCAGAGTCAAGATCTTCGTGAGGAATGTATCTTTTACGCTCAGGGAAGCACCAGGATGGAAAGCACGTCGTATTTGTCGTTGTTTCGGCCTTCTTTCTCACACATGCTGCCCGCACATTCTGGTACGATGACTGCTCGATGCACACGGTATCGGGCACAGAGATCGAGCGCTTCGAGGAAATACTCCCGCGTCTGCCGCAGTCGGTCGATCGCGCGCTCGCTCGGACGGTCTTTACAGATGTATCGGAGGCGTACGGAGACCGCGTGCACTGGTCGGGAACGAACCTCCTTCGCCACTCTTTAGATCTCCTCTCGGAGCTCACGGCGTTCCATCCGGACACCGATTCCGTCGTGACATGTCTGCTGCATCACATTCCGGAATTGCACCTGTGGAGTTTCGATGACATCGAGAGACGCTACGGACCAGTCGTTCGCACGATGGTTGGCGAAGCACACGTGCTCTCGCATCTGACAACGCACAATCGTCGCGTGCCTCTAGAACGCCTTCGTCTCAACATGTTTCGTGTTACGCATGACGCGCGTGTGCTGCTTCTGACCCTCTGTGACGCGCTGCTCACGCTCCATGTAGCCAAACATCTACCCCCAGAAGAACAGCGCCGTCTCTGCAGCGATGCGATCAATCTCTACAGTCCGGTCGCGGGACGACTCGGCGTCTACTGGCTCAAGCATGAACTGGAAGATGCGGCGTTCCCCATCCTCTATCCCGTTGATCACGAGCGCATTTCAGAACAACTAGAGGCACTGCACGCGAAGCACGGCAACTTCCTGTCGCGCGCCGCCGATGCCGTTGCCGCGGAGCTGCGCGAGCAGGGGATGGAATCCATCGTGGAAGGACGAGAGAAACTTCCGTACAGCATCTTTCTCAAGATGCGTCATAAGACGATCACGCACATTGAAGACATCCCAGATCTTTTCGCCCTTCGTGTGGTCGTAAAGGACGAAGGTGCGTGCTACCAAACGCTCGGCTTGCTCCATCGCATGGGTCACCCCGTTCAGAACCGTTTTAAGGACTACATCGCGTTTCCTAAGCCGAACGGTTACCAGAGCCTTCATACGACGCTCGTGGGATTACCCGGTGTTCCTGAAGGGCTCATGACGGAAGTGCAGATACGTACGCCGAATATGCACAGCGAGGCGCGCATCGGTGTCGCAGCGCACTGGAGTTACAAAGAAGCTGGTGTGTCGTCCGATGAACGTAGTCGTCAGTTGGTGGCGCGGGCCATGCTCGCTAAGGCTCCCATGGAAGGCATTGGTCGTGCGGGCGTGTCAGATCATATCTTCGTGCTCACGCCGCGCGGTGACGTCATCGAATTGCCGGAGGGGGCGACGCCGCTCGATTTCGCATTCCATGTGCACACGGCCGTCGGACTCTCGTTCAAGGCGGCGCGTGTGAATGGCAGCATCGTCCCGCTCGATCATGCGCTTGAAAACGGCGACATCGTCGAGATCGTTCGTGGTCGCGATCCTCGTCCTTCTCCGCGGTGGATCTCCCTCCTCAAAACAGCATCGGCGCGCAATCGTCTCAAGCGCTATCTCAGTGAAGAGCGCCGGCCGCAATTTATCGCAGACGGTAAAGACATGCTCAATCAGGAACTGCGTCGTCTTCGTTTTTCGCCGCTCGACGCGCAGATGACGGCGTTGCAATCCCTCGACGGCGCTCCGCAATCGCTTATTGAACGCGAAGATCTGCTCGTTCAATTGGGTCAGGGTGCCGTCTCACTTGCGTCGTTGTTGCCACGGTTGGATCAACTGGGGCTTCGGAGCGAAGATATCCTTCAGCCAGTCATGCCAGTCGGCATTGTGCGTATCGCTCGTCTTGAAGGAAGTATCCCGATGCCGGTTCGCTATGCGCGCTGCTGTAGGCCTGAGGAGGATGAGAAAGCGATGCCGATCGTCGGAGTCATCGGGAGAAGCGGGGAGGTGCGCATCCATAGGCGTAGTTGCAAAATGCTCCGCACGGTCAATCCCGAACGTCGCATTCACGCGAACTGGGTCGATCCTGCGACGCTCAAGCGAGGAGCTCGCCGATGAGCTTGTCCACGAGCGCTCTCCATCGCACTTCGTCGTAGAGGGGATCTTTCGCTGCAATACGGCGCTCCGCTTCTGGTCGTTCTGTCTCGCCCGTTTGTTCCAGGAAGGCGTCGATGGCCTGTTTTTCCTCGTCCTCCGTGAGCGACGTCTTTCGTTCTTCGATCAGGTGCGCAATGCCGAAGCGAAGTTTCCATCGGTTCACTGCTTCCTTCCGTAGTTCCTCTTCCAGCTGCTTCGCGGTCTTGCCTTCTTTCTTCAGAGCATCCTCAACCGTGAGACCTTGCTGTTCCAAACGCGCCGCCCATTCTTCGACGAGCGAGCGCAGTTCACGATCAACGAGTTCGTCTGCGAGTTCAACCTGTGCATGTTCGCGGATCGCATCGAGGAGTTGCCGTTCGCGACTCATCCGTGAGAATTGCTCTTCTTGGGACTTCAGCGTCTTCTCGACCATGTCGCGAAATTCCTTAGAGCTCTGCTGTCCCAGGTGCTTCTTCGCAAAGTCATCGTCGAACGGGGGAGTCATCACCGATTCCACGCTCAGGGCTTTCGCAGCGAACGTTGCAGGAGCTTTCTGCAGCGCCGGTACGGGGAACTTCTCCGGAAGCGTGAGCGTGAAGGTTTTGTCCTCGCCTGCTTTCATGCCGACGAGCGCGTCTTCAAAGCCAGGGAGGAGACGGCTCTCGCCAATGACGACTCGTTCGTTCTCTGCAGAGAGTCCTTTGATCTCCGCGCCGTCTTTATCTTTCGCAGCGAAGTTCACGGTGATGCGGTCACCCTTGGCAGCAGCTCTGTCGACGGACGCGTAGGTGCGATGTTCCGCCAGTGCGGACTGCACGACGCGATCAATGTCCTTGGGATCCACAG
>CAZBSN010000091.1:0-4198 GCA_964494435.1 uncultured Candidatus Peribacteria bacterium
ATGGCCGACGCACGCATTCAACAGTTCATCGTAGACGGAAACAAGGTTCTGCAGTTCCTGCAGTCGGAGTTTTCGAAGCTTCAGACGGGTCGTGCCAACGGCGCGCTTGTCGAGCATATCGACGTTGAAGCGTACGGTCAGAAGATGCAGCTCAAGGCAGTGGCCTCCATCAGCATTCAGGATGCGAAGACCATCGCCATCCAACCCTGGGACAAGAGCGTGATTGGTGCGGTCGAAAAAGCTATTCAAGTCGCGAACATCGGTGTGAATCCCGTGAACGACGGCGTGATGATCCGCCTCGTCTTTCCATCGATGACCGAAGAGCGCCGCAAAGATATGCAGAAGATCGTACAGAAGCTTGCAGAGGAAGCGCGCATCTCTGTTCGCCAGCATCGTCAAAAAGTAACAGATGCTCTGAAGCAGGATAAAGATGAAGACGTTCGTTCAACGCTCGAAGGAGCATTGCAGAAAGAAGTCGACGCCTTTAATGCAAAAATCGACGACCTACGAAAGAAGAAAGAAGAGGAATTGATGAAGGTCTGAACCTACGTAGGAATTTCCTCGAGGTAAGTGCACGCGCTTTCAACGTCGCCGATTTCACTAATGAGTTCATACAGGAAAGACGCATGCCATTCGTGGCTCTTCAATGGTGCACTTGGAAGTGTGTGCGTTCCTCGAGGACCATGTACCTTCCAGTGTTTATTTTTCCCATTGGATTGACTGATACCGGCGGCATTGAAAAGAGGCTGAACATCTGAGGCTGACCAGAGATATTTTCTTAGAAGCAATCGCTTCAATTCTGCCAAGTTCTCGATGTCTGATAGATCCTGTGTTTCTCCTTCCGGCATTTCTGAAATCCAGGAAATGAGAGCCGGTGCATTTCGTATACTTTCTGGTACGCATTGTTCGCCGTACATCTCTCCAATTTTGTCTATGCACAATTTTGATGCATCTCCTTCAATCATCAAGTCTGATGCAAATGCTTCTGCAGTGTCTCGTTCCGTAAACGTCAGCTCTCCTGTTGTATCGTGGTAGAGAAATATGGAACCACCGCTTTCTCGTATGTCCGGCAAGCGGCGCGTGAGAATAGAGTCGCCTTTCATAATCCCCACACTGCAAGCGTTTGCCTCACGCTGAAAGGATTCTGTGAATTGCAGCATCAAGGTATCCGGGAAAATGTCTTTAAAAGGTACAACACTTCCGTTTGGCGTGATCCCATCGTCCATATTCATGATCCAGCCTCTAAAGTCGGCTCCAGACTTTCGGCAACAAATTGAGAAAAGTGGAACGGAATAGGGTTGAAAAGAAACAGATAGCGAGCCAGGTGTTTTTTGCAAGGGCGTAGGTGTTCCCTCAAAAGGAATTTCAGCATACCCCATAAGAGATACGAATCGAGGGAGTGATGTAACCAGTTCTCTATTGTCTCTCAGCGATGTGCTATTCGATTCCCCTCGAAGATTGAAAGTACTTGAAATTCTCCAGAGTTCCAATGCACTTACGACTGCTTCCTGAGTTCGTTGAAGGAGAAGCGCTGCGATTGCGGCTTCAGGTAGAGCACATGTGTGACTGTGCGTTTTTTCAGCGACATTCTGATAACTTTTTTTGATGCGCTCAAATTGTCTGAACCATTCTGATTCCACCTCCCCCCTATTTTTGACCCACGCAGGTGTGGTTGTGTCATTGAGAACTTCTGGACTTGTTATAAGCAAATTACGTTTTGATAGCGTCGTTATTCGGGCAACAGTCAGAGCAGATACGACGGATTCCTTGAAGATATGTTCCATCCCTGCCGCAAGTCCAATACTTGACGCCGAAGTGCTGCACTTTTTCTGAAAGAGTTTGCAAAAATGTTGCTCAAGTACCGCAATGAAACGGATAAATTCAGGGTCGTACATGTCAGAGTCCTCTGAAACGGCAGGCATGTTTGCCAATGGCCGAAGAAGAGCGAAGGTTTCACGTGCGGCGTCAACCAACGCCTGATGAAGTGCGAGAATTTCGTCTGTGCATTCTGGAAGGACTTTCCCTATTTCGCGAATTTCCTGCATGCTTTCGTTGAGATCCTGCGCAGTGGTTAACTGTTGGGTATTAAAAATCTCGTACATTGTATGAAGTGCCAGCAGGAAAGTTTCGGATTTCTCAAAAATTTCATCCAGTTGGTGTAAGGAGCTTTTCAGACCGTCACTTCCTTCATTCGGCAAAGGTGCGACGTATGGGATAGGATCGGATTCTCTGATTTTCATACCCTCAGTTTGTCCTATACTTAGCAAAAGATTGTAGCGCACGCCGCCAACGATTCTTGTTTTGATTACTTCAAATAATATTATCCGTGTTTCAGGATTGATTCTTTCCCACGCGTCGCGGATTTTTTTTCTGTCTTCTTCTTTGAGGTCTATAGCGTAATCTCTTTTTTCCATCGATGATCCGGGTTTTGCAACCACACAATTTTCTAAAAGGATCTTAAAAATTGCGCGCAATCCTGCAGGATTGCTATTGCCGATAGAGCCATTGAGAACCTTGTACTGGCTTTTAATTACTTTCTCCTTATCTATATCAATATTTCTTCTCAAATGCTGCTGCCTCATGAATACATTTAACTATATTCCCATAAATTCGCAATGCCTTGTAAAGCGCAGTAGCTGCTGTTTCTGCATGTCTCTGCCATGGTGCGCACATGCCCCGAGCAATCCGCCTCCTTGCCCACAACATCCGCTCCCTCTGGAATGTGGGCTCGTTCTTTCGCACGTGTGACGCCTTTGCCGTCGAAAAGGTGTACCTGACGGGCTATACCGGTCTTCCTCCACGGAAAGAGATCAGCAAAACGTCGCTCGGAGCTGATGAATGGACACCGTGGGAACATGCAGACGATCCTGTGCCGCTTCTTCAATCGCTCAAGAAAGAAGGTTGGACGATCGTGGCACTGGAACTTTTGCCAGATGCATTGGATCTTCAAACGTACGAGCCGCCAACGAAGGTTTGTTTGGTTATTGGTCACGAAGTGACGGGCGTTCCAGACGAACTACTCTCGCTCTGCGACGCCACAGTCCAAATTCCGATGCTCGGGAAGAAGGAATCGTTGAATGTGGCAGTCGCAACCGGCATTGCGTTGCATCATTTGCGAACAAACCCATAGCAGCAGCCCTCCGTGGCTGCGGTTCCGCGGCCAGGGACGGCCGCTTCTGGAATTTTAGAGCAGGTTCACTGGATCGACGTCGATGCTGATGTCAGTGAGAACCATATCACCAAGGATTTCCCGAACGCGTTTCCCTCGAAGCAGCACGTGCCATTCTTTCCCTCCGCCGTAGTACGTGGGAGAAGCCGTGACGAACGCTTCAAGTTTTCGCGAGGTGCACAGTTCTTCGAGGCTTCGCTTCAATTCCTGTGCGCGATTCGCTGTGCCGTCTTCGCGGAGAATGAAACGGACGAGTTCCGTTGCGGGTGGATAGCCGAGCGATGTGCGGACAGAGAGTTCGTGACGCAGATAGTCCTCGGTGCGGTGTTCCGACGCAGCGACAATCTCCGGTGCATCAGGACGGAACGTCTGGATGATGACCTGACCTGGATTTCGCCGTCCACTGCGGCCTGTGAGCTGACAGAGAAGCTGGAATGCACGTTCTCCAGCACGGAAATGCGGGAGTGACATGCCGATATCGGCAACGAGTACGGCGGCGAGCGTCACGTTCGCTAAATCGAGGCCTTTTGCCACCATCTGCGTCCCAAGAAGAATATCGATGGAGCCCTGCTGTAAGCCTAAAAGTATCTTCTTCATCTCTTCTTGGGAGTGCATGGTGTCGCTGTCCGCTCGTGCGATGCGTGCTGAGGGAAAGAGTTTGCCTAGGATGTCCTCCAGCTTCTGCGTGCCTGCGCCAACGGTGAGAAGCTTCGCAGATCCGCAGTGGGGGCACTTCTCTGGGAGCACCGTCTCTTGGTTTGTTGTGTGATCGAGCAAATATTGTTTGCCCTGACGATCACGATGCACGGCGTACGGAAGTTGTGACGTTGCGGAGAGAAGTCGTTTGCGACAATCAAGACAGAGAACACTCGATGCCAAACCTCTGCGATTAAGAAACAGAATAGTCTGCTCCTTTTTCTGGAGTCGTTCGTTGATTGCCTGTGTCAGGATTGACGTGCACGGATAGAGATCGGTCTGTTCCTTCACAAGGTCGACGATCTGCACTTCCGGAAATGGCGAACCGCCGAA
>CAZBSN010000092.1:0-4181 GCA_964494435.1 uncultured Candidatus Peribacteria bacterium
GTTTCATATCAGAGTACGCGAGGCGGCGAATTCCGCAACAAGGAGCCCTTTCATGTTCTCCACATTCAGTATGTGAATACAATTTTTATGCTTTCTCTGTGTTCTGATTATCGAGATTGTGTGTTCTAGACCATCACATAGCGCATCACAGTTCTCTTATTGGTGTAAGTTCTTCTCGCAAAAGGAGTTCTAGAATGAATTCATTCCTTCCTTCCCCAATCCTTTCTATGGATAACGGATCCGGATCCGGGTGCACAACCTGCAAGACCGTCGGCTGGGTTTCAGTCTTGGTCTATGTAGTCACCACCCTTATTGCCTTGTACGGCGCGTACAACACGCACTTCCTGCCAAGCGGCTTTGTCGCTGGCACGGCAGAAGCGTCTCTCGCGCTTGTGGCGCTCCTTGTTTCTGTCACCTTCCTCGTGAAGGCAGTGAAGAAGGCTTGCCCGTGTGGATGCGGCTGCGGTGGAAACTGCAACTGCAGTCCTAGGTGAGAGATTTGTGTGAATAATGAAGACACCTGTCACATCCGTGGCGGGTGTTTTCGTGAGATTAGCTCTTCGAAATCCCCGGCACGGGGAATCCGCGGCAGAAGGACTTCACTTCGTCTGCGAGCTTCGCGAGCGCAGCAGGATTTTCTTTGTGCTGAATGGCTGTGAGGATGAAGCCGCCTAGGCGGTCCATGTCTGCTTCTTTCATGCCGCGCGTCGTGACTGCGGGTGTACCGAGACGCAGGCCGCTTGGGCGGAATGGGGGATTCGGATCATCGGGGATCGTGCTCTTGCTGGTCGTAATGCCCAATGGATCAAGCAGGTCCTGAATGACAGCGCCGTTGATGCCGAAAGACTTCTCGCAGTCGATGACCATGAGGTGATTGTCCGTTCCTCCCGTGACGAGTGTTGTGCCCTTCCCTGTAAAGAATGCAGCGAGGTGTTTTGCGTTCTTCAGAATTTGCTCCGCATAGGCGCGGTAGGCGGGCGTGGCTGCTTCGCCAAGTGCGACGGCGATTGCCGCTGTCTGGTGCATGTGCGGGCCGCCCTGGAAGCCAGGGAAGATGCTGCGATCGATTAAGGTCGGCAGGTTCTCAATCGTCTTCTCCGGAGCCTTGAGCGGGTTGCTGACTGTTCCGCGCGACAGGATCATGGCTCCTCTGGGTCCGCGGAGCGACTTGTGGGTCGTCGTGGTCATGATGTGGAAGCCGTCGTCGAAGGGATTACGAAGAACGCCTGCGGCGATGAGTCCGGAGATGTGTGCCATGTCGGCCATGGCGATTGCGCCCACTTCCTCCGCAATGCTGCGGATCATGGCGTAGTCGAGCGTGCGTGGATACGCGGAGAAGCCTGCAAGGATGATCTTTGGTTTTTCCTTCTTTGCCGTCTCGCGCATGGCATCGTAATCGATCTCACCTGTTGTGATGTCCTTCATCCCGTAGCGTACGAACTTGAAGAGCTTCGACATGTACGTCACCGGGCTTCCGTGCGTGAGGTGTCCTCCGTGGCTCAAATCCATGCCCATCACGGTGTCGCCGGGTTCCAACCACGCAAAGTAGGTTCCAACGTTTGCGGCGGCACCAGAGAGCGGCTGCACGTTCGCGTGATCACAGCGGAAGAGTTTCTTCGCGCGTTCGATCGCGAGCGTCTCCACGGCATCCGTGAATTCCTGTCCGCCGTAGTAGCGCTTTCCGGGATAGCCTTCGGAGTACTTGTTCGTGAAGACAGAGCCGAGCGCTTCCAGCACTGCGGGCGAGGTGTAGTTCTCGGACGCGATCAATTCCACACCATCTTCCTGACGATGCATTTCGCCTTTGAGGGCGGCAAATACAGCAGGATCGCCGGCAGCTAAATTGTCATAGATTGGCATCGGCGGGAGGATACCCTGCTCTTCACTCTGCCGCTACTTTCTCCACGCCGCGTGCCAAACAGAGCGCATCTACACGCCGATCGTGCGGTTCCATGGGCACCTGATCGACGATTTGGCATTCGAAGGCAACGCCCCATGTCTCAGCGGAAGGGTTCTTTGTCTTGAGCTCTGCAAGCCATCGATCGAACCCGCCGTTGCCTCGCCCCAAGCGATTACCTTGGCGATCAAATGCGATCCCTGGAATGAGTGCGAGCGTGAGTAACGTGATGTCCAAGAGCGTAGCCTCGTATGGTGGTTCCTGCAGACCGTATTTTCCTGGTTCGAGCGGCAGATCGCTCGTCAGTTCTCGGAATGCGAAACTGCTTCCTTCGAAGCGGGGGAGGAATACGTGCCATCCGCTTTGCAGGAGCGCAGGGAAGAGCGGAGCGATGTCGGCTTCGGATGGCATGGGGAAGAACAGTGCGATCGTTCCTGGTTCCTTTGGGAGATGTTCGAGCACACGACGACAGAGCGAGCGACTTTCCTCGCTGCGAGCCCGCGCATTCATCCGATCCATGCGCTCTTTGATGGAATGCCTAAGGTGTTCTTTCTCGGCGCGGAGGTCCATGACGCTATTGTCGCTCACAATGGTGCAGGAGCAATGGCATATTGACGAATATTCGCTAAAATTGTGTTACATTCATTTACTATGGGACTGCGCTCGTTTCAATCTGTCGTCGCCGAGCACTCTGACGCATCACACGATCGTCAATGGAGTTCTTGGTACAAACTTGTTGGAACGGACAGCGATGACGTGCGTGAGGAATCATTCGTCAGCGATTTTCCAGAAAAAGTGGAAGAAGAACCACCCGTGTCTGCGGAGAATATTTTTAAACTGTTGGAGCTTGCGCGTTTGCAGCATGACTTTCGGGTCATGCTTGGCAATAGCTTTATTACAAGAAAAGGTCTGGGTTTTCATGATCATCGCGAACAACTTTCGTATGAGCAGGAAACAATTTTTAGAGCCACCGTTCGATGGTTTACGTCTCCTAATCACGTCGAGGAACTGCAACCCGTATCTCACGTATCGCCAAGAGAAAGCATGTTAACGCTCTTGGGGGAGAGAGCGACGCAGCTCAAGCTCGCGCGCGAAGAGGTTCGGTCACGCTTCCAGATGGTTATGGCAATGACGGGCAGAGCACAGCGCTTGCACACAGTTCGGAAGGAGAATCCCGATGATCAAAAACTGTTTGCCGAATGTTTTGAGCAACCTCCCAAGAAACCTCTTGAAGTGGTGCAAGGTCCTATGTCTCTCCATTTTCGCTGCAAAACGCACGAGGATTATTACTTGGCGTATCGTGGTGGGAAAAATGCCGCCAAGCTGGAGGGAAATCATTTAGAACGAGCACTTCGTTCAGGAGGAGTTGCACACCGTCATCAGTTTTATTTTCCTCCGGCAGTACATCGTTCCGTCACAGTCGAGAAAGATACATTAGACGCCACGTTTTGCTCTCTTGGCATGAGCGTCTTTGATCATGAAGAATCCCATATCTACCATGATTTTTTCCCTCCAGCTCCTGTCTTTATCGAGGATAAACCAACGTTGGAAGACACGCTTCGTGAGTGCAGAGTTGTCTGTGCGGACACGAGAGCGGCTTCCGAAATTTTGTCGAATTTTCGAGACGGCAGATCGCCAACGATCAAACAAGTGTGGAACGATCTCCAGTCACCAAATTACCAATTCGCTCGGTGGACCAAAGCTGATCTCCGCCAGAAACTTCGTTCGTATCGTTCAAAGACTCAAACGAAAATTAAACGTTTAATGAACGATGTATTCGACAAAGAATATGAGCTTGTTGTGTATGCCGGGATCAAAGCATTATTCGCCCTGCGCGAAAGGGGACTGCACGATCTGCATATCGAACCACTGTGTATTGGACGACCACTCAACGAATGGCCGCAGTTAGTAGAAGAATTCGATGCAATGGTTGATCGATTTGAAGTTGAATTAAGTGCTTAAAACACCTCCATCGCCGCCTCAGCCAAGTTCACTTCGCTCTCCGTCGCAACGGCGCGCTTCTCGGCGTCGAGGACGAACTTCAACTTCACCTGTCGCTTGAAGAGTTTTTCGAGCGCTTCTTGGACGCTCTTCGCACCTTCATTGGAGGATGCCTTGTCGCGGTGGAAGGCGGAGGAGAATCGAACAACGACTGCGTTATCTTCCATGCCGGTTGGCTGGCCGTTCTTGAGCGACATGCGAACGTACGGTGGTTCTGCTGCAGCGACAATCTGCGGCCAATGTTCCTGGATTGTCTCTAGCGTCAGTTCTGGGGCTTCCGTTG
>CAZBSN010000093.1:0-4176 GCA_964494435.1 uncultured Candidatus Peribacteria bacterium
ACGTGTTCTTGCTTTGAATCTGTCTTGAGCGCGTCGAGGCGCTTCTTGAGCAGATCCTGCATGTCTTGTGCGAGTGTCGTCATGGGCAAATTGGGGAGAGCAAAAAATTAGCGGGAAGATTCAAGGTGTGTGCGAACGTCTTCGAGCATGCCGCGGAGACTGAGATCGATGCGGGAATCGCCGTAGCTGAGAACGGCTCCGCCGATGAGCGACGGATCGGCCGCTTCGGTGAGTTCGACGCTGTGACCCAGTTTCTTTTCCAGGAGTGAACGAACATTCTCAGCAAGTGGACCGGCCTTTCCGGTCGGCGTCGTGAGAACGGCAACGACCTGATCGTCTCGGTGTGAGAGTTCTTTCCGAAGCTCGCGCGCGAGGGCGGACGCCTCAGCTTCCAAGCCCTGCTGCTTCAGCATGTCGTAGGCCGAATCGATGGCTGCCTTTGCGATGGCGTGCGTCGTACTCATTGGACGAGGGAGGGAATGTCCTTCTCCAGTGAGGAGAGGACTCGCTTCTGATCGGTCTCGGAGAATTCGCGCTGCAGAATCTTCTCCGCAAGCTGCACGCTCACGGTCGTCACCGTCTTCTGGAGATCGGCGAGGAGTTTTCGCTTCTCATCTTCGAGTTGCTTGCGGCCCTTCTCCAACATTGCGGACACATCCGCTTGAGCAGCGTCGACAATCCCCTTCTTCAAGCTTTCGCCCTGCGTGCGGGATTCTGCGAGCAATTGCTTCATCTTTTCATCGAGTTCCTGCATCTGCTTCTTCCGATCTTTTTCCATCGCAGCCACTTGCTGTTCAAGCTTTGCTGCATGGTCCATCGATTGGCGCACGCGCTCGCGGCGCTCGTCGATGACTTTCAGCACGGGCTTGTAGAGAAGGAACGTGAGCACGGCCAGGAGGACGCCGAAGTTGATCATCTGGGCGATCAGCATTCCCCAGTTCACGCCGAGGGTCTGGAGCATTTCCATAGAATCGAGGGGTAGAAGACGAAAGAAAAGCGGAGGATCAGACGAACTTGATGATGAGAGCCACGACGAGCGCGTAGATGGCCACGGCTTCCGCGAAGGCTGCCGTAAGGATCATCGCTGTCTGGATCTTCGGAGCGGCGTCTGGATTTCGGCCGATCGCGCCGGAGGCGAGACCACCGATGATGCCGATACCGATGCCAGGGCCTATGGCGCCCAAACCCATGGCGAGAGCCATGGCGAGATCCTTGATGTCGATGGCTTCCGCAGCGGCGATAAGCCCTGCATCGTGGATACCGGCTTCCTGCGCGAAGGCGAGGGCTGGAGCCAGCGCGGCAAGCGTGCCGATGGCGACGAGATACTTCTTCATAAAAATGTGGGGAAAAAGAGAGAAATAGAATTACGCGTGTGCGTGTTCATCATGGTGGGAAACAACTGCCATTTTGATGAACGCAAGAGTGAGCAGGCAAAACACAAGCGCCTGAATGAATCCGACGAAGACTTCGAGTCCGAGGAATGGGATCGGAACGAGGTACGGAATGAGGAAGGAGATGACCACGAGAAGCACTTCACCAGCGAAGATATTGCCGAAGAGACGGAAGGTGAAGGCGATGAGACGGGCAAATTCCCCGATGAATTCGAGCAAGCCGACGAAGAATCCGACGCCGTACGGCTTCTGCCACGGGGCGATGAAGTACTTGCCGAGGTGTGGGAGGATGCCGATCATCGCGACGCCGAGAATTTGGGTGGAAATAACGGAAATCAATGAGAATGCGAGCGTGACGTTCACATCGGCGTTCATCGAGCGGAAGAGTGGAATGTCCATAAGGTGACCGTCGTGCATGCCCTTGATCGTGATCGTGCCAACACCTGGCAAGATACCCATCCAGTTTGCGACAATGATGAAAAGGAAGAACGTCGCGATCATCGGGAACACGAGCTTTGTGAGCTTACGATCCTGGAGAATCGAATCGAAGAAGTCGAAGAGGCCTTCGACGATCATTTCGAGCATCGCCTGGAAGCGACCAGGGATCATCTTGTAGCCCGTCATGCGTCCGAGGAGCGCGAGGACGATCAAGACGATCATCGCGAGCCACGCCATGATGAGCGTGTTGCGAATTTCGAACGCACCGATGTGTGCAATCGTTTCGGAAGCCAGTGTGGGAGCTGTGACGTTGGCCATGGGAAGTTAAAGGGAAGTGATCTGCTTCACGCGGCGATAGACCGCGAAGCCGGAGAAAAGGAGGGCGACGAGCAAACCACCAATCATAAAGAGCGGCGATGTTTCGTAATACTTGTCGACATACGCGCCTCCGAACCCAAACAGGAAGGCGGGAACAGCAATAACCCAGCCGATTTCCCACACGAGGCCGACCGCCATCCACACGGAGGGTTCGGGTTTGGCCGATGGAGAAGCTGTGGTAGATATCACGACTGTTGAGGGGGAACGAAGCCGTGCTTTGAGCGATGGCGGCGGACAGTCTTGAGACGAGCGAGTTCGCGTTCGAAGATTGCGGTTGCTTCTGCGAAAGACACGGCGTCTTCTCGCTTGCCTTCCATGAGAGCTTCGGCTTCTGCACGCGCCTTTTCGACGGCTGCTTCTTCCAGGTCATCTGCGCGATCGGCAATGTCCGAGAGAACTTTGACCGTCGTGCCGTTCACTTCGATGACGCCGCGCGAGACGGCAAAAATCTTCTCTTCACTGCCAATGCGCACGATCATCGGACCCGGAATGATCGTCGTGATGATCGGCACGTGGTGCGGCAGCACCGTGATCTCACCGTCTGCCGTAGGCAGCGTGACGGAGTCGACTTGAGCGTCGAACACCGTTTCGGCCGGGGTGATGATCTGAAGTTGCATCATGCTGCTGGAGTCTGGCGAACTTCTTCAATGGCGCCCTTCATATAGAAGGCTTGCTCACCAACATCGTCGTACTCGCCATCGAGAATGGCTTTGAAGCTCTTCACCGTCTGATCGCGCGTGACGAACTTGCCGGCGATGCCGGTGAACGTTTCTGCAACGAAGAACGGTTGCGAGAGGAAGCGCTGAATCTTGCGTGCGCGTTGCACCGTGCGCTTGTCTTCTTCGGACAATTCTTCCATACCAAGGATCGCGATGATGTCCTGAAGTTCTTTGTAACGCTGAAGAACTTTCTGCACGTTGCGCGCAGTGTCGTAGTGTTCTTGTCCGACAATCGCAGGCGTGAGAATGGTCGAGGTAGAATCGAGCGGGTCGACGGCGGGGTAGATGCCGAGGTCGGCGAGTCCGCGTGTGAGCACGATGGTACTGTCGAGGTGACCGAAGGTCGTTGCAGGTGCTGGGTCGGTGAGATCGTCCGCCGGAACGTACACAGCTTGGACGGAGGTGATTGATCCTTTATTGGTCGAAGCGATGCGCTCTTGGACCTGACCCATCTCCGTTGCGAGTGTCGGCTGATAACCGACGGCGCTCGGAATGCGGCCAAGGAGAGCGGAAAGCTCGGCACCAGCCTGGGTGAAGCGGAAGATGTTATCAATGAAGAGGAGCACGTCGCGCTGTTCCTCGTCGCGGAAGTATTCAGCGATGGAAAGTCCTGCGAGAGCGACGCGCAAGCGCGGTCCTGGCGGTTCATTCATCTGACCGAACACGAGCGCTGTCTTATCCAAAACGCCCGACTCCTTCATTTCGTAGTACAAGTCGTTTCCTTCGCGGCTGCGCTCTCCCACTCCGGCGAACACGGAATATCCGCCGTGCTCCGTTGCGATGTTGCGGATGAGTTCCTTCACGATGACAGTCTTACCGACTCCGGCTCCTCCGAAGAGACCGACTTTCCCACCTTTCAAAATCGGACAGATGAGGTCTATAACCTTGATACCCGTCTCCAGCACCTCCGTCTGCGTCGACTGGTCCGTGAAAGAAGGCGCAGGACGATGCAGCGGGTACATTGTTTTGGCTTTCACCGGCGGCATGCCGTCAATCGGCTCGCCGAGAACGTTCAACATGCGTCCGAGTGTTTCAGGTCCAACCGGAACCATGATCGGTTTTCCCGCGTAATCGACTTCCGCGCCGCGCGTGAGGCCATCAGTCGAACCCATTGCCACGCTGCGCACCATGCCTCCTTCGAGGTGTTGCTGCACTTCGAGCGTGAGTGCCTGTTTCCCGATATTGACGGTTAATGCGGAGAAGAGCGGTGGAACGGATCCTTTGTCGAACGCGCAGTCCACGACGGCGCC
>CAZBSN010000094.1:0-4129 GCA_964494435.1 uncultured Candidatus Peribacteria bacterium
TCAGAACTCCATCCAACACAGGGCGGCAACATCAGCGGCGGCTATCAGTCGATCGACCTTGATGCCGACGACAACGGCGGAGACGATCTCTTCTTCGACGCTGTGCGTGTCGTACAGAGTTCTGGTAAGGCTTCCGCCAGCCTCCTCCAGCGGCAGTTGAAGGTCGGCTACGCCCGCGCTGCCCGTCTCCTCGATATCATGGAAGAGAAGGGCCTGGTGGGTCCGGCAGACGGCGCGAAGCCTCGAAAGGTGTATGTAGAGAGGCAATCCATGTGATCTTTCGATCATCGATCTCGTGCTCCTCGCGCAAGCCTTCAGGCAATTGTAAGAAAAATTTTCTTGCGTCTCGATTTCAGCTCTGTATAGTCCGCCAGCACCCATGAACAGAGAAGTCATCGACGACCCTGGAAGATCTATCGGCACGGAAGAAACGCACGTCGCTGCATCGACGACGACGCCCGTATCCGCCGCGCCAGAACCTGCCCCGAACGCGAAAGAGGAAAAGAAGCCGAAGAAGGAAGAACCACCCATACGCAAACCCAATCTGAACACGCAAACCCGCACGATTTCGTTTAGCCGCGGGTGGGAAAAGGGGAAAAAACCTCCGTCCGATGAACTCTTGAGAAGGCGCTGCGAGGAGATCGTCGCTGCCGTTCGCGAGTCATCCCTTCTGTGCGCCAGCCTGTCTTTCGCCATTCAATCGACTGTACGGGAAACGAGACGACATAATTTTACCGATTACAGGATTTCGTTCTCTCCACTTTTCCGAAAGGACTTGCCGCTGCAAGAGCTTTTCCTCACGGGAATAATTGATCACCTACTGACAGACCTTGCACACCGCTACCGAGGCTCATACGCCGGGTTGCTGGAGATACCACCCCCTATTAGTGAATTCGGAGTTCTGGGAGCTCATTTCGCTCACCAAGAAAACCAACCCACAGTAGAATTGCACCATGAGACTTCTGCTGGGCACGACGAACAGGGGCAAAATGCTGGAAATCCAGTCAATGCTGGGCAGCAACTTTGAATTATTTCTGCCCTTTGACCTAGGAATTACGGGCGAGCCTGACGAGAATTTCGAAACTTTGAAAGAGAATGCTCTCTCAAAGGCACGGTTTTATCGCGAGAAATCTGGGCTTCCAACTCTTGCTGAAGACACTGGCCTTTTCGTCGAAGCTTTAGGGGGAGAGCCGGGAGTGAAGACGAGGCGCTGGGGAGCTGGAGCAAAAGCCTCGGATGAAGAGTGGCTCGCTTATTTCCTCAGGGCAATGGATGGTAAGACAAACCGCCGGGCCAAGTTTGAGTGCTACGCGGCCTTCATCGATGAAAATGGAACGGAACATACCTTCCATGGAGAGTGCCCTGGCGTCATCACAGAAACCAAGGAACATGCGTTCGTTCCGGGTCTTCCGGTCGGCAGTTGCTTTCGCCCTGACGGTTATGATGCAGTGTTTGAGGCTCTTCCACGCGAAGAAAAGAACAAGATAAGCCACCGTGGACAGGCAATAAAGAAGTTCCTAAAATTCAAGAATAGCCCTCATGATAAACGAGATATCTGAACACTTTATTTATTCAAAATGCTTCCTGACCCATTCCTGAGAAACCGCAGAGCGTAACTCATGCATACGCTGTGGAAATTCTTGTTCTGTCTGAAGGCACTGCCGAACTGCTTCGATGACGATGTACATGCATGGAACGAAGAACGTGGCGAGGGCGTGCGATTCTTCCCTTGTGTACATCCACATGTCCGCCGCAAATCCTGCAGGAAGATAGAGAGCCATGAGGACGTCTTGGAGGAGTTGGTGATACCTCTCGGAATATTGTCGTTCAAGCTCACGCATTTGATGCACCAAATTCTCAGGAACGACGACTCCTAGGTATTCCGGCGTTCTATACGGATTCTGTTCCGCATTCATACATCGACAGGGGTGAAATCGAGCGCAAGAATCTTCGACCATACTTTACCGATGAGTTCGTGCATTGCTTTCTTCCCTTCGTCGGTCACGCTCATTGCTCGTTCAATGCCGCCATTTTCGCGCTCACCAACGAAATCCATGATGAACTGCTTCGGATCGATAATGCTGTATCCATGCTCGATCAGGAGCGCGTAGAACGTCATCTGATCGCCGTATCCTGCTGCAATGCACTCGCTGTCTGTCTTGGGTCTTCCCGTCTTGAAGTCGCGGATGATCGCACTGCGGCCGTTTGGCTCTTGGAGTTCGATGCGGTCGATCTTCCCTTTGATCGGAATGAGTGAACCGTCTTTTGTTCCCGGCATCGGCACATGAGTGGTGATTGCATACTCGACTTTGTGGATGACCGGATAGGGAGGATTCATCGTCGCTTCGAAATAGCGGGGGAGCGCTTCTTTTCCAAGATGCACCAAACGAGCGAGTTCGCCCTTCGTCAGCACCTCTTTCTTTTCTAAGTGTGCAAGGAAACGTGCGAAGAACTCCTCTTGGCCAATCCCCTTTCCATCAACGAGACTCTGCGCCCAGCTTGCGAGCGCGTGGTGGACGGCATTGCCGTAGGCAAAGGCAGGATCTTTTGGCTCTGGATGGCGCAATAGGTGCCGCTTGAGGAACAGCTGCGGATCTTCGAGGAAATCGCGAAGAGAGGAATATGAGAGTGCAAAATGATCGATGCGATCCTTGAGATACGCTTCAAATTCAGCATCGAATGCTCGCTCTGGAGTGGAGAGGAGCGTGCTCATCGTCGATGGATCCTTCACGTCACGATCAACTTCAGGAAGCGTGCCAGCTTCTGCAAAGAATGCAGAAGGGGATACCTTCTTCATACTGTCGCCGGTTGTGAGTTCGCGCGGACAGGTGAAGATCAACTCACGCTTCGCACGCGTCATCGCAACGTAAGCGACTCTGCGCTCGTCTTGGGATTTCTCGTATGCCTTCTGTTCCTTCTCCCAGCCGTAGAGTAAATCTTCCGGCGCCGTGATGCCGTACTTCGGTCGTCGGTTGCTCCAGTGTCCCTCGCGGAAGTTTGTGAGAATCACGGTGTGAAACTCAAGCCCTTTACTCTTGTGCGCAGTCATCAGTTGCACGCCGCTCTTTGTGAGGTGCGGCAGATCGTAGGAAAGTCGAACACTGCCATACTCCGGATTTTCGTAGTAGGAGAGATCGTTCAGGAACACTTGAAAGGAGAACGACGGCGTTTCGAGCGCACGCTGTTCGACGCGATTGTAGAACTCCTGCGCCGCGGCGAAGTCGATGAGATCGAGCGCTCCTTTTTCGAGATCCTTCAGGAGGCCGCATTGGCGATAGACCTGTTCAAGTGTTTGTAAGACCGTTCTGACAGGCATTTCTTGGCTCAGGGATAACAAAATATCACGCGTCCGGATCGTCTTTTCGAGCTGTCGAAGCTTCATCGGTTGGTCGTTGTCCAAACCAAGAAGAACGTCGAGTAGGGGAATGCCGCGTTCAAGCCGTGCATGGAACATTTCGGCGCGATCGGCCGGGTGCAGACCGAAGCACGGACACGATAATGCGTCAGCCAACGGTTGTGATGTTCCAGGACTTTCAATTGCTTTGAGAATTGCGAGTGCTTGTTGCACGATTGGGTGCTGGAGGAGATCGAGCTTGCCCGTGAGTACGACCGGAATGTTTTTCGAACGGAGTGCTTCGTAGAGTGGTGGGAGCTCTGCATTCGTCTGCGTGAGCACAGCGATCTCTTCCGGCAAGAGACCGGCAGCAAGACGTTCGTCCACCAAATCGGCAATGAGCCACGGCTCTGCGCTGTCGCTCGCTGCATACAGGAGCTGTGGCGACTCCCCTTTGTCCATCGTCGCAGCGTGAAGATCTTTCGAGAGACCTGGAATCTTATTCACCAACCGTTCCGTGTTCTGCCCAATGAGTGATCCTGCAGCATCGAGAATCGGCTGCGTGCAGCGGTAGCTCTCGGTGAGGGCAATGATCGGCGCTCCAGGGAATCGATCTCTGAACGTCATGAGCGTTTTAATGCTTGCACCCTGGAAACGGTAGATCGCTTGATCGTCATCTCCAACCACAAAGAGGTTCGGCTTCTTCTCCGGTGTTGGATCCGTTGTGAGAAGCTCAATGACGCGCTGCTGAGCGCCGTTCGTGTCCTGGAATTCATCGACGAGCAGATACTGGTA
>CAZBSN010000095.1:0-4099 GCA_964494435.1 uncultured Candidatus Peribacteria bacterium
GAACCCGGCTTTCCTGGATGAGAACCAAGTGTCCTAGCCGATAGACGATGGGGCCGCGGCTACTGCGATGATCGGAAATGAGCCCGCGGAGTATAGCAAAAACCGCTTACGGGACAATGAAGCTTGCAGCTGGTCATCGGCATAAGAGACCTTTTAGAGGATTCCCGCGAACCTGAGCAGTAGGACGATGGCAACGACGCCGATGACGATGTAACCGATCTGCTTGAGCCGCGCTTCCATTGGAATGTAGTTGAAGATCAGAGCGACGATGAGGAGTACGACGAATGGTGTGATAGCGCCCATAGAAAAGGGGGATGAGGAGTACAAGGATAAGACGTTCCATAGCACGCGTCCTTACTGTTTTCCGTATGCAGCTCACCAAAAATCCCGCGGGCCGAGTGGCGCCGCGGGACGCTTGAACTCGATTATTTTCGTTCAATCCTTTCTACGCAGATTTCGATCGCCTCGATCGCGCCTTCGTTCTTGCTGCTGTCGAGTTCGGGCATGCTCCACTTGCAGGGCCATGCCTCGAAGAAGTTGTAGCGCAGCACCTCTTGTCCGGCGCGGTCCAAGTAGATGACCGATCCGGATTTGCGATCGGTCGTGCCTGCAAGAACTTTCTTGTACCACTCGCGAATGTCATCTCCACCATCGGTCACACCACGCTTCAGCACGATGTTGCCGTACTTCACTGCGCCCGGTCGTTTGTGCACGATCGGATCACCGCTGTTTGTGAATTCAACCACCTCTGTTTCGGATTCCAGTCCGCCGACCGACTTGAACCCTCCCTGGATGACGCCGTCGATCTCGAGTTTGAAGTTATGCGCCGGCAGGTAATCGCCCTTATGTTTCCCAACGGCCCTAATGGCGCCGTGCGCGGCGGGAGCGAGGAGCGCGAGGAGCGAGACGACGGACACGAGCGGTAACGCGAATCGGGAGGGGAACGTCATACGGAGTGGGAGGAAATGTACAGTGGATTATACATCGTTCGGTCACAAAATGAAGAGCGATTCTGTGTGTCCCCAGCGTTGTTTCGCTTCGGCCTCATAGGGGTTCACGATGGCATTGTCTAGGGTTGTCATGTGCACAGTAGAAACCCGCATTGCACATGGATCAAGGATTTCGCCGAGATAATAATGGCTCTTGCCTTCCGATACGTTTGCAGAGCACAGTTCAGGGGATGCTTGGCTCGAAAGCGCAGCGGCTGCTAACAGTCCTCCGGAACCGAAAGGCTCCAACGGTGTCTTTTCGTAAAGCTGCACTCGCACTGATGCCACTCATCGTCGGTGAGATGAAGAAACTCCTCGCTGAGCGAAAGGTGAAAGGGGAGAACGTCGTCGGCATCTTCGTCCTACGTTCGGGTGTGGCGTTCCTCGAACCATTCGCTCGGATGTTCCCGCAGGGTCGCATCGCCTTCGTGGGACTCAAACGCGATGAGAAGACGGCGAAAGCCGCGTGGTACTACGAACACATTCCGACCATTCACAAACACGACACGGTCATCATTTTTGATCCGATGCTCGCGACAGGAGGGTCAGCGTGGGAAACGCTCAAGCTCATCAAGAAGAACGGCGCCACGCCTGCTTGCACGTTCTTTGCTGGCGTGATTGCCGCACCGGAAGGCATCGATCGTGTGAATCCTCTTCTTCCGCGAAAAAACATCGTCATGGCAGCCGTCGACGACGGGCTCGACTCCCGCAAATTCATCGTCCCTGGACTTGGGGATTTTGGAGATCGATTCGTTGGTTACGAGAAAGAGTAGGCAGGTCGCTTACTTGTGCGTGTATGCGTACGACTTATCCATTGCCGTCCAGAACACACGGTCATCGATGCAGAGTGGGTTGCCTCCATCCTGACAGTCGGGATTTGCGAGAATGTTGCCGTACTTCATGACGCCGGTGTTCGGGTTGTCCTGGTAAGGGTTCTCTTTCACCGACTGCACCGTGCGCTTGTGAATCTCCTCGGGGCTCAGTCCGGGAATGCTCTGTGCAATAGCGTCGCGCTGACGGTTGTAGGCCGCTGCCAAGCCAACGAACATCTCCTTCTGCGCTTCTTCCTGGAAGGACTTCACCGCGCTACCCACGAAGGTGACGGCCTTGAATGCGGGCCCGGCAGCGGTTTCCACGATGCCCGTGACCTTCTCCGTCAGATCGTCCGTCAGTTTCCCCTTCACTTTCGATACGATAGTCTCTGTCAGGCGGTCCATCTTTCCTTTCTTGAGGAAGTCGATCTCTTCCTGGCGCTTGAGCATGGCTTCGTACACCGAGAGAGCGTCGTCGGCTTTGCCGCGCTCAGTCGGCGGATCATCGCCGAAGAGACGGCTTTTAATCTTATCGAAGAGTCCCGGATCGAGGATCTTATTCACCGGCATCTTGTCGATATCCATCGATGGGTCGTACGCATCGAGGAAGAGGCGCTTCATTTCCTTCAACTGGTCGATCGTCGTACCGACGTTCTCCAACTGTTCGCCGCCTTTTTCGAGGAATTCCTTATACGCCTGGAGGCCGGCGAGCTTGGCGGGGTCCGTTTCCGCATCGATTGCACCCTCAAGGAGCTCCATGTATTTGCCCGTCGCCGCGTCCTTGATGGAGTTGAGGTCACCTTCGACTTTGCTCTCGATGTCGTCGTCCGTCCCATCCACCTTCGGTTCGTACTTCGTACAGATGTTCGTCTTCTTACTGAGGTAATACCCATCTCCGCACTCGCCGAACCTCTGCGCGTAGGCCGTGCGGCACTTCACTTGGTCCTGGGCGTTGTTGCACGCATCAACGGTGTGATTGCGGAATGCGGCATCTAAGCAATCCTGCTGTGAATATCCCATTAAACCACCCTCCGTGTCCGTGCACACACTCGGATCGCCGGTGTTTTCCGCGATCATCATGTGGCATTTGCTCCGTGGCGGAGGATAGTCGATTTTCGAGCAATCTTCGGGTTCGCCCTGCTGCACGGCGGTTGCCTGGTAACAGTGGTCGCTGTCTGGTCCGCCCTCACAGAAAATTTCCATCACGTCTCCGAGACAGCCTGTCAGTGTGAGTGAGAGCACAAATGCAAGCGAGCCTGCCCTGAGCTTGTCGAAGGGGCGCATCATTTCTTTTTCGGGAGGAGAAGGGGGATCGAGAGCACGATCGTCAGGAGTGTGGCGATGAGCGAACCCCACAGGAGCGGACGTCCCGCGAATGCGACGACTGCGCGACCGATTGGTGTGAAGAGCGGTTCTCCCGCCATGATCCATGCGAAGACCATCGTCGAAACCGTGCCGATCAGGATGACGACTGGATGCAGCCATTCGACTCGCCGTAGTCGCACGAGGCGTCGAATGAGATTCAAGACACCAATTTTGAGGAACGTCAGGAGTCCCGCGACAGGACCGATGGCCCAGGCAACAATGCCCGCCCACTTCGCGATCTCACTTTGGCCGATGCTCTCTCCATCTGGTGCGAGGAGTGCAAATGCTCCCGCCGTCACGCCCGCGAGGACGAGACACACCACGAGAGGGAACCATGCCGATCCAAGGAAGCGGCGCATACGTTGTACGCATTCTTCCCCCTGCCATAGATGGACGCAAGTGCTCTGTACAAGTGCCCTATTCAAAAAAGGGGCCGTGTATCGGCACGGCCCCCCGATGCATCGCCACTGTTAGTAGGTCGTCGATCCTGGAGTGGTCGACGGAGTTGGAGTCGGAGCGGGCATTTCCGCATTGATATTGATGCTGCCGCCCGTATCATCCGTCGTTGCCGCTCTGTTAAACGGGAAGAGCTGGAAGGTAAAGAGCGCAAAGCCAACAATGAGGACGAGAGCCACAACCGCGACGATCATGGTTGCGATGGATGAAGATTCGCCGGCGTCGCTGCCGACATGGTGAACTTCATGTTCAACGATAGTTGCCATAGAGAAGTGGGGGAGAAAACAAAAGACGCATAGAGGAAGACGGGTCATCTCTTTTCATCTGACAAAATCCCTTGGGAAAATTGAATACATTTATTGTTCATATTCTCTTCTTCGATAGAGAAAGTTCTATAGTGAATCCAGCTGCTCTTTTTCTTTCCGCTTTCCTCTCCTAGGAGGCATAGACATGCCTGCAACGTATGTACTCTTGTTC
>CAZBSN010000096.1:0-4097 GCA_964494435.1 uncultured Candidatus Peribacteria bacterium
TGTTGCTCGCTCCGGCGTCGCATTCCTCGGATCCTTCGATGCGTCCGTTGCCGCAGATCGGCAGAAGACGAAGTGACGGCGTGCAGCGCGTTCCACAACCATCGTTCTCCACCGTATTGCCGTCGTCGCATTGTTCACCAGCGTTCAACCACCCATCGCCGCACTGTGCAGTGGTGGGCACAATCGCTTGAGAGGTTGGGGTGGGCGCGGAGGATGCAGCAGCAATGGTAGGACTCATGGATGATGCGCTCTCTCCACACACAGGAGTTGCCGCGCGTTTGCATCCTCCTGTGCAGACGCCGTCATCTGTGCAACTTGGAGCCGTGCACCGCTCGCCACAACTGGGTTCAAAATACTGCGCTTCATACACCAGTGTCCTCGTGACCGGGTCAAGAGCGTAGAGTTCCTGCCTCGTCGGCTCACACTCTTCACCGAGTGTCGGTGAGAGCACGCCATCGCCACAGGAAAGGAAGATGCAATCTTTCGAGCAATTACCCGTCCCATTGCGCGCCGATCCGTAGTCGCAGTCTTCGCCGGACTCGACTGTGGCATTGCCGCACGTGGGTGACACCTGCTTCACGGGACAACCGGGCGTCCCGTACGGTTTCCCAATGCAGGACGCCGGAACTGATGAAACAGTGGAAACCTTGGCTGACGACGCAGAAGAAGCGGACGCACCAGACGATGTCTTCACAGCTCCGGATTGCGACGCCACACTCCCCGACATGGTCGATGAAGCGCTGCTTCTCGCAGACGACTTCGACGGCATGCACGCGAGAATTTGCCATACACAGCCGCCGCCGCACTCGCCGTCGGCGTCACACTCGCGTTTCGCACATACCCGTCCTCCGCAGGCAACCGAGGACGCTGACGCTCCAGATCCCGTATCGCACTCTTCTCCCGCCTGGCGTGTGACAATCGCGTCACCGCAGTAGACCTTCCTGCACGCAGTGGTGCAGTTCGGCCCAACGCCGTTCCTCGAACTGTCATCACATTCTTCACCCGTGTTGATAACGCCATTTCCGCACAGTGACGTCGTCTGTGCGCGCATCTGCCAACCGTTCATCGAAACAAACCCCAGCGCCAACACCAAGAGGAGCGCATAGGAGACTTGAAGAACGGCCGATCGCGTGACTGTGGGCACGGAATGTATCCTCGCGCGAGCGACTCTCGATCGCAAGTGGGCTGGAAGGCATCTTTCTGGTGGGGTAGACTTCCGCAGATTCAAGAAGCTCCATGCGACTGACAAAAGTTACCTGCACTCTCGGCCCATCTTCCTCAACCGCCGA
Organism: uncultured Candidatus Peribacteria bacterium; assembly: GCA_964494435.1. GTDB lineage: Bacteria > Patescibacteriota > Gracilibacteria > Peribacterales > Peribacteraceae > DALYDP01. Next base: position 1,290 of record CAZBSN010000096.1, read on the forward strand.
ACAGATTGCGGGGTTAATGGAACGCGGGATGAGCATCGCGCGCATCAACTTTTCGCACGGCGACGCGGAGCAACATCGCACAACCATTCGCACGGTGAAGTCGACGCGTGAGAAGCTCGGACTCGACGTCGCACTGATGCTCGACACGAAGGGCCCGGAAATCCGAACAGGAGACGTCAAAGAGCCGATTCTCGTCAAAGCAGGACAAGAGGTGCTCTTCACGCCTGCGGAGAAAGCGACCTTCAAGGGCCCCATTATTCACGTAAACTATCCAGAGTTTTCTGATGACGCGGAGGAGGCGGAGGCAATCCTCGTCGACAACGGTGAACTGTCTTTCACGATCGTTCGACGTGAAGGAAAAGGCATCATCCTGAAAGCCGGACAAGATGGAGCGATCGGCAATCGTCGTCACGTGAACCTCCCTGGAGCGAAGGTGTCGCTGCCTTCCATGACCGACAAAGACTGGAAAGATTTGGAGCTTGGCATTGAAGAAGAGATGGACATCATTGCACTTTCGTTCATTCGCACAGCGGAGGAAGTGAAGGAAGTGAAAGCGTTCTTGAAGAAAAAGAAGAGCACGATGAAAGTCATGGCGAAGATCGAGACGCGAGAATCCGTCAAGAACATTAACGCGATCATCGCAGCATCGGACTCCATCATGGTCGCGCGCGGAGATCTCGGCGCGGAAATCGCCTTCCAGAAGATCCCCGCCATCCAGGATGCAATCGTGGAGACGTGTCGCATCGTAGGCAAGCCCGTCATCGTTGCAACGCAAATGCTCGAAAGTATGATCGAGAATCCCATGCCGACGCGTGCGGAAGTGACGGACGTTGCACATGCTGCAGTGACACGTGCGGACTGTACGATGCTCTCCGGTGAAACGGCTGCGGGAAAGTTTCCATTTGCCGCTGTTGAAGCAATGACCAGCACACTCGTCGAGACTGAAACGAACCTCACATCGCTCCAACTCCCTTCTTCCGGAAGCAAAGACGAACGCGTTGTACGCGCGGAAGCAGCAATCACCATGGCCAATGCCTCTGGCAGTCCCGCGATCGTCGTGCTCTGTAACACCGGCCGCAGTGCAGAAATTCTGAGCATGCTCCGCCCACAGATGCCGATCTTCGCCTTCTCCGATTCCCACGCACTCCGCCGCACTCTCCAGATGTATCGTGGGGTGTATCCACTTCCACTGACAATGGAGAAAGGCACAGACGAAAACACGGAGAATGCACTCGGCGTGCTACAGAAGCAGAAGTTGGTGAAGAAAGGACAAAACCTCGTCTTCCTCTGTCGTACACAAACGAAAAGAGGCCCAATCATCAACGTGCACCTGCGAAAGGCTTAACGAACTGCGACTGATTCCGTGACGTTCACGTACGTCGGGTTTCGCGCTTGCACCATCGCCTTCACGCCGTCATCGCCCTGGAGCTTTTCGAGAGCCTGCTGTTCCGCGATCTGCATTTTCTGAATCTCCTCTTCGAGCAGGAGCTGTGTCCGCTGATGTTCCAACGTACGAAGCTTGTAGCCCTTCGTTGCATTCGCGTTCTCATGGAAGAGAATGAGGAGTGCGAGAATAAGGATGAGCGAACCAATCGCTGCCATGAGCAGTATCGTGCTCTGGTCAATCAACTCCGCGAGTGTTGCGCGATGAGGCGTCGATGATTGGGAGAGGACGGGCATTAGGAGTGAAGGAGGGCGCGGAATTTCGCGCTGCGGGAGCGAGGGTTCTCGGCGATTTCTTCAGGAGTGGGAACGATCGCTTTTTTCGTGATGAGAGAGAAGGGAGATTCGTGGAGTTTCTGACCGGTCAGTGGATCTTTCGGTGCGAGCGTCATGCCGCGGAGCACGTGCTTCACGAGGCGATCTTCGAGGGAATGGTAGCTGAGGAATCCGGCACGGCCACCTGGATTGAGAAGACTGGGAAGTGCGTCGAGCAGGGATTGGAGCGCTCCGAGCTCATCGTTCACAGCAATCCTGAGGGCTTGGAAGATCTGCGGGAGGACAGACGGAGCGCGGTATCCAAAGACTTCCTGAACGATTTCCTTGAGTGCGGTCGTTGTCTCGATTCTTTTTCCAGCGAGTTTCGAGACGAGTGGTCGGACGTAGCGATGAAGTTCCCCGAGATCGTGGAACATTTGGACGAGTGGGTCTTCGCTTGTGTCTTCCAGAAGATCCGCTGCAGTTTTTCCAGACGATCGATCGTATCGAAGGTCGAGCGGGCCATCGAAGCGGAAGCTGAATCCCCTGTCGGCGCTGTCCACGTGCGGGGAACTCAGTCCCAAATCCGCGAAGACAATGTCGAACGTTCCGAGGTTCAGAGACGCAACGTCACGGAAGTTTCCGTGGATGAGCGTCGCTCTGTCACCGAATGGTGCGAGCCTTTCCGTCGCTGTTTTCAGGTTCGTCGGGTCGGCATCGAGCGCGACGAGCGAACCAGTGGGCGCTACCGCCTCCAAGAAGGCAGCGGCGTGTCCGCCAAGTCCGAGGGTGCAGTCGAGCACGCGCTCCCCTGCTGTCGGATTGAGGACGTTCAGGACGGTCGTTTGAAGGACCGGTATGTGACGGGGGTCGGATCCCATCCACGATGGAGTGTACGTGGAGGCCCCATTCCCGCAACGCATTGCCCTTGCAGAATGGCTACATCCTGAGCTGCATACAGAAATTGCTCATCGATACGGCCAGAGGAGTGTAACAGAGATGAAATATTGGCTCTGTGACTGGTTTTATGGTGTATTGACATAATTCTAAATTAATGCATAATGATCGGCCAATGTTCACGGCCCTCTCGCTCCTCATTGGCCTGTCTAT
>CAZBSN010000097.1:0-4080 GCA_964494435.1 uncultured Candidatus Peribacteria bacterium
TATCGCCACGCCGCCACCTTCAACCTTCTCTCTCGCAGGGACACGCTCATCGTCGCGTCGGTTTCGTGCATTTACGGTCTTGGCAACGTCACCGATTACGAAGCATTGGCGGTGAAAGTAACCCGCGGCGAACCGGTCCAGCGCGACAAGTTTCTTCGCCGTCTCACGGACATCCAATATAAGAGGTCCCACTTAGAATTTAAACAGGGCATGTACCACGCGATGGGCGACACCGTCGAAATTTTCCCGCCGAACGGCGACACGATCATCCGCATTGAGATGCCGTTTGAGGAAATCGAGACGATTCAGGAAGTGGACGAGTTCACGGGTGAAATCATCAACGAGCTGCAGGAGGTCATGATCTTCCCGGCCAGCCACAACGTGACGACGAAGGAGAAAATTGACCGTGCGATCGAAGGAATTCTCGGTGAACTCAAAGATCGCGAAGCAGAACTTCTCAAAGCCGGCGAACTTGCGAAGGCTGAGCGCATTCGCATGCGCACGGAGTACGACATTGAGATGCTCAAAGAGACAGGCTACTGCACGGGCATCGAGAACTACGTCCGCTACCTCGAAGGAACGCCTCCAGGCTCTCCCCCATCAACACTCCTCGATTACTTCCCGAAGGATTTCCTCATCATTATCGACGAATCGCACATCTCGATTCCCCAAGTTGGCGGCATGAGCGAAGGCAACAAGAGCCGCAAGCAAACGCTCATCGATTACGGCTTCCGTCTCCCCAGCAGCCACGACAACCGGCCGCTCCGGTTCGATGAATTTGAAGCGCGAACGAAACAGCGCATCTATGTCTCAGCCACTCCCGGCAAGTACGAGTACGCGAACACGCCTAAGCATCTCCTTGCAGAACAAATCATCCGTCCGACGGGTCTTCTCGATCCAGTCGTCACCGTGAAGCCGACGAAGGGTCAGATCGAAGACATCGAATTTGAAATCGAACAGACAATCAAGCGCGGCGAGCGCGTCCTCATCACGACGCTCACGAAGCGCATGTCGGAAGATCTTACGAAGTTCCTCACCGAAAAAGGACACAACGTGCAGTATCTGCACAGTGACGTGGAGACGCTCGATCGCATCGAGATTCTCCGCAAACTTCGCACAGGCGACATCGACATTCTTGTAGGCATCAACCTCCTTCGTGAAGGTTTGGATCTGCCGGAAGTGAGCTACATCGCGATCCTCGACGCCGATAAGCAGGGATTCCTCCGCTCACGCGATGCGCTTATTCAAACGATCGGTCGCTGTGCCCGTAACGTGAACGGTCACGTGACACTCTTTGCCGACAAGATGACGGACGCGATGCGCGGAGCGCTCGACGAGACGACTCGCCGCCGCACGATCCAACAGGCGCATAATAAGAAGCACGGCATCACGCCACAGACCATCATCAAGGCTGTGCACGACATCTCCGAAGAGCAGCGCAAGCTCGAACTCCGTCGCCCCAAGCGTGATCACACGAAGATTCCGCGCGACGAGAAGCAGAAGCTCGTCAAAGAACTCAACGCACAGATGGAAATCGCCTCTGAGAACTTGGAGTTCGAGAAAGCTGCGGATCTCAGAGATGAGATCGAGTTATTGGAGCGGGAGATTCGTGCCGGGAAGTGATTCGTCGTCTTCTCCGAGCTCAAGAGGTTCAGCATCTGTATGTTCGAGTACGTGCTCGTGATTCTCTTCTCTACCGGGAAAAGGAATAACCTTCTCTTTGTCGAGGTCCGGTCGCCGCCTGGGTACTGCCTTCTCTTGTCGAAAAGGTATAACTCTCCCGCTTCGCAAATTCATGGCGTCCAACACCGTGTAAATTCTTCGTGTAATCGCAGGTAAAGCATCACTCCCAATACTCTCTCGCTTCGTTTTTCCAGGAGGAATGAGTTCAACGAGTCTCGTACGCGCCTCTGCAATGTGCTCAAGAACGGTGGGATCTCCCAAAGCAAGAATTTCGAGTTCGTGAAGAGTCCTCAGAACGTCTTCGAATCTTGTGCCCTCCTGAAACTGCAACTCCGGATCTAGTTCTTGGGTCTGATCTACTATTTCTTCTTCCCATATATAGAGCTGATCTATTTCATGTCGCAGGTCGTCTACCATCGCTCTGGGCAGCGGTATGTCGAACGGATCTGTTGGATGTCCAGCAGCGACAAGCCCTGCATGTATTGCGGTCACATCCGTTTCGATTCTTTCCATCAGACTGGCGACACGCGGGTGAGATAGAAGCTTGTTATTTCCTCTCACGAGTTCACCGAGTTCCTCAAAGAGCCGACGCGTCGTCACTGACCCCTGTGGTGCTTCTTCTTTTGCCATTGAGATATAATAGAGTAATTTATGAAATTTGTCCATCATCCTCTACGCCTCACGTTTCTTGCGAGGACCGTCGGAGCGAATGATTTTCTTCATACGTTGCCGGACAGTGTTTGCGACAGACAGTGGCACACACACTTTGAGCCTGTTCGTATGGTGGTTCTTGAGTGTGTGGCTGTACTGCTCTGCAAGATCTCCCAGGAGATGCGTGATCGCTTGTGACTGAGGGACATTAATTTTTCCTTCATGACGCTTCAAAAACGTGTCGAATTCCTGCACTAATTTCCCAATACTGACCGGTCGAGCGTTCCCCATTATTTTATTATACAATATTTTGAACTTTAGCCCAACACCCTTACCGCTTCCTTGTATCCCTCCGGCCGGCCGGTATCGAGCCGCTGGCCTTCGAGTTCCCAACCGTAGATCGGGATCTGATCTTTCTGTGCAACGAGTGCGTCGATGAGACGGATTTCTCCGCCCTGTCCGGAATTTACCGAAGGAAGGAGATCAATGGTGGAACGTGGGACGATATATTTCCCAACGATACCGAGTTCGGATGGAGCGACCTCTGGTTTCGGCTTCTCGACGAGTCCTTTCACGCGCACAAGGCGGCCATCCTGCGATGCGGGATCCACGATGCCGTACTGGGCCGTCATTTCGCGCGGGACGCGTTCGAGCATGAGCATGGCAGCTTGTTCCTTCTCTTTTGCCGGGAGGCCTTCCAATGCGTTCTTGAGTTGCTCAAGTCCGTTCTTCTTCCCAGCCACGAGATCATCGCCGAAGAGAACCGCAACGTGGTCGCTCATAATCCAATCACGTGCCTGCATGATCGCGTGACCGTCACCAAGTTGCTCCTGTTGATAGACGACGTGCACGTGCACTTCGTTGTACCTCGTGAGACGGTCGAGGAGGTTCAACTTTCCCTTCCGTTCCAACACTGCGTGCAGCCCTTCGTCCGGTTCGAAGAACCGTGGGATCGATTCCTTTCCCGGACTGATCACGAAGCAAATCTCTTTGATGCCGATCGAGAGACACTCGTCGACGAGCAACGCCACGATGGGCACATTGCCGATCGGAAGCAGTTCCTTTGGCACGATCTTCGTCCAGGGCAGGAATCGCGTTCCAAGGCCCGCAACGGGGAGGATGGCTTGGGTCAATTGCATCGCCGGGAGTCTACCTTCCCCCGCAATCCATCACCACCTTTTGACAAAAAAGCTTAAAAAGCCTATAATGTCCGGAAACCTACACACATTCCAACACACTTCATGTCACATTCACTCGCGCAGGAAATTGGATTCGTCGCCGACGCATTGAAGCAGGCGGAAGAGTTGGAAAAACTTCTCGCACAGAAAATAACAGCCGCAGTTCGCAGAGATGTGCACGCGCTCGTTGCAGCGCTCTCTGGTTCACTTCTCGTCGCTGATTTTGCACTCACGGGTGACGGTGACGGACAAGTTCGCGCACGAACAGAAGACATTCGTGACAATGGGCTCTACGCACTCGCTGCTTAAAGCTTACTCAGCGATTATGGAAGGAGCCCACGGGCTCCTTTTTTTAAACCCCTCTCCCTAACCCTCTCCCAATGGGAGAGGGAATACGTTCGCAAAAATTTCAGCGCAGATTTTGCCTCTCCCTGTGGGAGAGGCCGGTCGCAACCGGGAGAGGGGTTTTATCCCTCATTAATTCGTACAATCTTCACCCGCTCCTCTTTCGGAATGAGGATTTTGAGAATGCACTCTTTGTTGAATGTCGCGCGGATTTTCTTTGGGT
>CAZBSN010000098.1:0-4024 GCA_964494435.1 uncultured Candidatus Peribacteria bacterium
AAGCCCACATCATCACGGGCCACATCCAGCACGTGAAGAACATCGAGAAGTGCATTTCGCAGGCGGGCGTCGACATCGACGCACTCGTCCCGGCGACAATCGCGTGCGGCGAGTCCACGCTCACGAAGCGTCAGAAGGAACTCGGCGTTGTGGTGATTGATGTCGGAGCAGGCTGCACCTCGATCGCGGTCTATGAAGAAGGAACCATCCTTCACTCGGTCGGACTCCCAATCGCCGGTGAGAGCGTCACGAACGACATCGCGATCGGCCTTCGCACATCAGTCGATACCGCAGAGCGCATCAAGGTCGAATTCGGATCCGTCCTCCCACAGGAAGTGCCGGAGCGCGAGATGATTGACCTCTCGTCGGTCTCACGCGTCGACACGCAGACTGTCTCGAAGCGCTACATGGCCGAGATCATGCAGGCTCGTTACTTCGAAATCTTCTCGCTCGCAAAGGCAGAATTGCAACGCGTTGGTCGCAGCGGCATGTTGCCGGCTGGCGCTGTCCTCACAGGTGGTGCGGTGAAGGCTCCCGGTGTTCTTGATCTTGCACGCGACGTCCTCGGACTTCCGGTCCAGATGGGCTTCCCGGTCGACGTCGGTGGCGTCGTGGAGAAGGTCGACGATCCAGCCTACGCATCGGCTCTCGGCACACTCGTGTGGGGGCTCCGCGAAGGATCCGTTCGTTCGCCCATGTCCAACTTCCAATTCAAGCGCGTGCTCACGCAGGCAGGATCGTGGATCAAGAGCCTGCTTCCTTAATAGTCATTTTTCTTCCTTTCGCCTCCTTTTCTCCCTCCTCCCATGTCCGATAACACGTTCCGTTCTCTCTTCTCCGCTCCGAAGCAACCGTCGTTCGGAACGTCACGTCCGACAGGTTCGGGCACTGGAGACGATTCCGTTATTCCACAGGCCAGCCGCGAGGTGCGACCGGACGCTCTTCCAGGTGCGGTCATCCGCGTCCTCGGAACGGGTGGAGGCGGTACAAACGCTGTCTCCCGCATGGTGCAGGGCAAAGTTGGTGGTGTGGAGTTCATCGCTGTGAATACGGACATTCAGGCTCTCTATCACAACCCTGCCACGAAGAAGATCACCATCGGTCGCGGCACGACGAAGGGGCTTGGAGCGGGCGCAAACCCAGAGGTTGGGAAGCGTGCTGCGGAGGAGAGCACGGAAGAGATCAAAGCCGCACTCGAAGGCACGGACATGCTCTTCATCACTGCCGGTCTCGGCGGTGGTACGGGCAGCGGAAGCATCACGACAATCGCAGACATCGCTCGCAGCCTTGGCATCCTCACGATCGCGGTCGTGACGAAGCCATTCAGCTTCGAAGGTCTCAAGCGCCGCAAGAACGCAGAGGAAGCGCTCGAAGCGCTCAAGGGCAAGGTCGATACGCTCATCACGATCCCGAACGACAAGATCCTCTCCCTCATCGACAAAACGACGCCCCTCACGGAAGCGTTCCAGGTCGTCGACGAAGTGCTCCAGCATGCCATCGAAGGCATCTCCGGACTCATCACGCAGCACGGTCTCATCAACGTGGACTTCGCCGACGTGAAGACGATCATGCAGGACGCCGGAACGGCTCTCATGGGTATTGGTTACGGCACAGGTGATAGCCGCGCAGCGGAAGCAGCTCGCGCAGCAGTCGACTCGCCGCTCCTCGAACTTTCCATCAGCGGCGCCAAGGGCATTCTCTTCAACATCACCGGAGGCAACGATCTCTCCATGTTCGAAGTCGACGAGGCCGCTCGCATCATCACGGAGACGGCCGCACCGGAAGCCAACATCATCTTCGGCGCCGTCATCGACGAGGCCTTCACGGGTCAGATCAAATGCACGGTTATCGCAACGGGCTTCGATGCAGCAGAAATGCCTTCGTCCGCCTCGTTCCAGTCACCTGCGCAGCGCTACCTTACGAAAGCATCAAACGCCCGTGCGACCGAGAGCGGTCGCATACCAGAGAAGAGCGCTCCCATGGACCAACAGCAGCAGCAGAAGAGCGGTTTGCAATTGAACGAAGAGGAACTGGAAGTTCCTGCGTTCATGCGCAAGACGATCGGGAAGTGAAGACGGGTAACTAGGGCGAGGAGCAGACTACTGTCTATATTCCTGGCTGCCTCGAAACGTCTTTGCATCATGAGCGGTTTGTGCATTCGTAACTCGTAACTCGGACGTTGCTCCTAAACCTCCCCAGTTACCAGTTACGAGTCCCCAATTACCCGTTACGCGTGCGTCCCCGTGCTTCCAAACCCACCTCTCGTCTCCGTTCCATGATCATCCACCTCTTCCCACTCCGCTTTTTCCACGCGGACGAAGATGCCTTGAGCGATGCGCTCGCCACGCTCCACGGTCACAGGTTCTTTCGTGATGTTTTGGACCTGCACCATGATCTCATCCTGGGGTCCGCAGTAGTCTTGGTCGATAATCCCGACGGAGTGCGGACACACGAGACCTTTCTTGCGTGGGAGAGACGAGCGGGGAGTGATGAGGAGCATCGTCCCCTCAGGCACCTTCACGATCGCATTGCCGGGCACCAGAGCGATCGCACCAGGTTCGACGACTGTTGTGACGCGCGTCACTAAATCGAAGCCCACAGCGCCCGTGGAAGCGTACGTGGGCAGGGCGAGCGTTGTATCGACACGACGAATCGAGATCTTCATGCTGCGAGCTTAGCGGAGCGTCGAAACCGCTGCACGTTTAGGCGGCCGTTGATTGAGATGGTTCCGCTTGGTTTTTCTTTTCTTTATCAGCGCCCCCGCCCGCTTTGTTTGCAGAGATGAAGGGTGGCATATCTATTCCTTGCTTCACACACAAGGCATGGAGAGCCTGCATGGCGCCTTTTCCTTTGGTGATATTGTCCTTATTGATGACGCCTTTCTTAATAAGTTCAATGAGAACGTACACTTTTGCTCCAGGTGATTTCGTTTCACTTTCTGGAACTGTTTCGTAGATATAGTTATCACGTTCTGCTCCTTGCGTGGATTCAACCCACAGATCAAGTTTGCTTCCCATGGTTTGTTTGAAGCGAACAAGTGCCGCTTGCAAGTTCGCTTTGTCCTCCGGTAACGCATTTTGGATTTTCTCTTCAAGCTGTTTGATAGACATCAGCACTTGATTTAAGAGGTAGCGCGCGCGACCAGGATCTTTATATGGACCAGTACTTTCGATGCCGAGGATTTGTTTGATGACCGAAGCGTCTGCAATCATGAGCTCCGAGATCGTGCCGTAGAAGTCGTCGTCGAGTTTGTCATAGGCGACAGACCGTTGCTTGCCCGAACCGAAGTTGTACCAGTTGAATTGAGGTTCGAACAACGTGACGGCACGTCTGTTCGGCAGTTCGATGGATTGTGCGGCCATCACCTGAGCAATCAGGCGGTCTAAATGTCTGGTTTTATCGAGATTTCCTTTTGGATCCAAGCTCGGATCTCTTGAAAGAATCGTGCGGTGAATTTGCTCGTACAATCGCCCGAGCGTTCCTGCACCTGCGACGGAAATGCTTCCATGGACCTGAGCGTTTTTGCGCATGTGATTGATCACTTTCATGCGTTCGAAGTGGAGGTAGCCGGACGTCGGCGTCGGGCTATACGCGGTGATTTTCCCGAAGCGAGAGAGCGCTTCAATGGACATGTACTGACGAAGCAACGGATTTCGGCGCAGATTACCCATCATAATCGCTCCGAGGATGGCCGACATTTCACTGAATTTACCTTTCTCGAACGCTCGCTCGGCGATACCGATCGCAAGGTAGAGGTTGCCTTCATCTTCGAGCTTGTTGACGAAGAGGTCCACAAGGTCGGAACCTTCTTCCAATGGCTCGGCCAACTTTCTTCCCGCTTCGATTTCGCTGGTCGCACCGTTTCCTTGCATGGCAACAAGACTGTCCCAGTACTGATTTATTTTCTTTGTGTTCCAGCTCGACGGCACGAGTGAGCCGAGGTTCCAGTGATGGTTCCCAAAAATATTCTTATCGTCACCCCAGTGTTCGATGCCGTAGAGCATGCCTTTCTCCGCGGCGTATT
>CAZBSN010000099.1:0-4019 GCA_964494435.1 uncultured Candidatus Peribacteria bacterium
GCGTTGATGAGGATGCGCAGCGAAATGACGATCATGAGCAGGTAGAGGAACATGATCTTTTGAAGATTGCTGATGAGGAGCTTGAAGCTCCGTCCCACGGCGTCGAAGACGGACATCTTCTGAATGACGACCGCTTCCTCGGCGAAGGCAAAGAGGAACTTGAGGAAGTTACCGACGAGGAAGAGACAGATCACGACGAAAACGCTGAAGCCTTTCAGCGGCGCATCGATGTACCGCAGGATGAGCGAAATCGCTGTTATCGCTGTCGGGAACGTGCTGAGGACCAAGAACTCATGCAGCGCAAAAATCGGGAAGAAGTTGTAGAGGCCCAGCACCAAGCCTCCGCGGACCGGTTGCCCTTGAGCGCGCTTCGCCGCGAGTCCGATGATGGCTCCAAGGCAGAGGTGCGGGAAAAAGAATTCGACGAGCACCAAGAGGACGAATGAAAGGAGGATCGTGATAGCCGCCCATTGTGGGAAGAAGTTCCAGATGGCGATCTCAATGTCGAAGAAGCCTGCTTCGTGATGACCGTAGAAGTACGCCCACGCGAAGTAGGCCTGCGTCAGCAGCAGCTTCAAGCTCAAGAGCGTTTCGAGAAGCGACGAGGTGAACGCCCAGTGCCGCAGCTTCGGCTCCGTTGTCGTGATGTGCCAGGCGCGCGCGATGATCTCGCGAGGGGTCATAGGGGCAGCTGTGGTTCGTCGGCTGGCTCCTCTGGAGGAGCCGTGATCTCCATAATCGGTGAGAAGATGTAATCCTCACCGAGGAGTATCTGAATCGTCGTTCCGGTAGAAGTCTCCGGTAAGGGGGCGACATCTGCAATACCTGTGATGACCGAGAGAGAACGTGCCGCTTCAAGATGGCCGTCTGGAGCGAGAATCGCTGACGTTGCTCGATCGTCTCCCTCGTAGTTTTCCATCCGCTCAACAGGAAGGGTGTAGCGAATGAGCTCATAACCGAGGTATCGGCTGCTGCCGCTCGGAGCTCCTGCATTGAGGACGTCGATGGGCGTGTCGTCGAGGAAGAGTGCACGATCCATCATCACGAGTGCGACGAACGATCGAACATCGTCCCAGGAGGTGGGAACCAGAACCGACGCACCGCCGTACTGATCCATGGGTGGGGGATAGAGGAATCCACCCGGTCCATCCAGGCCAAATTGCACGCTCACGATGTTGTCTCGATTGGTGTTCGATCCAAGCTCCGCCAACGAAATCATCTCGCGGAACGTGAGTGTCGTTGCAACATGCTCCCGCAGAATCTGCAGGAGTGACGTGATGCGCGATGGATTGGTGAGCGTGCCGTCCGTTGCAGCTTTTTCCTTCAGTGCTTGGAGGATGAGTTGCTGGCGGCGAGAACGATCGAAGTCGCTCGTGGAGTGTCTGCTGCGCGCGTACTTCAGCGCCGTCTCGCCATCCATATGTTGCGGGCCGGCCATCACGGAGAATGTCTGATAGCTGTAATTGGGGCCGGGATACTGCGTATCGTAGAGGTCTTCGGGAACGTCGATGTCGATGCCTCCGAGCGCGTCCACCGCCTGCACGAAGCCGATGAAGTCCACTTTCACGACGCGGTGGAGTTCGATGCCAAAGATGTCGCCGAGTTCCTTCGTCAGTTCCTGCATGGCGGCTCTTCCCGCTTCAGCCTCCTCCAGATTCTCGTTCTGCATCAAGTAATACTTGAAATCTCGGTAGAGCGCATTGATGCGACCGGCGCCCATGCGCGATGTTCGCAGATACAAATCACGTGGGAGTGAAATCATTGCAACGCTGTCGGTTGCGGGATCGATGCTCGCGATCATGATTGTGTCCGTCAGATCGACGCCGTCATGGTTCTGATCACCCTGTCCGAGCAGGAGCAAGTTCGTGTGCCCCTGCTCGTCTTTGGGTAGGGGCACACCTGCGACGCGGACGATGTCGGGGATGCGCAGCACCTGAAGCTTCACGAGCGCATGAACAGCGGATGCCGTGAGGAGCAACACACAGAGGATTGCAACCATGATGACAAGGATGCGTTGAATGAAATGTCGACGCGTCGAAGCTTCTTTCTCCTTCTTCGCCTCCGCGGCATGACGCCACAGAAAAATCGCAGGTAGTCGCAGACGGCGAACCCAACCGAACGACTTTGAGAGGAACGATGGAGGGGCCTCTTCCTTGAGGCGACGGGTCTGAAACGACATGTGGCCGCCAGTGTAGCGCAGACAGGGGTCTTGAAACACCAGGATTGTGGCCTCAGATCAACCAAAAACTCTAAAGAAGAGCCACAGGAAAAAGACGATTATTGGCTGATGGAGGAGGTATACCCAGAGTGAGTATTTTCCTGGAAGCGCGAGGAGATTCATCAACAACGATGGTGCCCTGTCGATCGATCCATGCTTCGCAATCGGGATGCCAGCTGCGAATCCAAGCAGAATGGGTCCGAGCCAGGGGATCGGCGGAACATAGTCGACCGAGACCACGTGTGGCATCAGATCAAACGGTTGCAGCGCGATGCACATGATGCCGAGCAGACTGATCACAATCGGGTGCAGCCGTCGGAGAAGCGGCAACAGGAATGCGCTCAGCGCGATGAGGTGCAAGATGCCGAAACAGATCCACGTTTCCGGATCGATGATTGCCGTGACGAGACTGAGAACCATCGCGAGACTCAGGATCTTCCAGCCGCGTCTCCATCCCTTCGAAAGCGCGTCATCCGACGTTGCCCAAAACCCTGCGCTGATTCCGGACACAGCGAGGAAGAGCCCAGCAATGGCGATCTGAAAAAGCTTCCACGTGCCTCGTGTCACATCCACCTCCCAGTCGTAGAACATCTGGAGGTCATACGCACCGTGGTAGAGAATCATTCCGACCAATGCGGCGGATCTCAGAAGATCGAGCCACAAGAGGCGCCCACGCTCAGCCACGTTTCGGCCAGAGGAGAGAGACCGAGAACAGGGCGAGGAGCATGGCGATGAGGCGAATCAACGGGAGAAATTGTGCGATGATCGTGAAGAAGATGCTGATTCCAATAAGGGAGGCGGGGAGCACGAGACAGACGGGACAAAGGAGTGCGATGCCGCCGAGAATGCCCGCCGCAGAAGCGGTTCTTTTGATGCCGATCGGACACGTTCCATTCGCCCGTCTCCAGCCAAAGAGTCCCGTGCTAAGGGAGAGAAGGATGATGAGTGTTCCGGTGTAAGCAAGCTCCAGGGTCGTTGCAGGGACGCGTGGCAGCGTGGGAATGGGGAGCCGCACGACTTGCAATTCCCATCCGAAGAAGAGGCTCAGGACCGCGAGCGTCGGAATGCTCCATGCCCAGAAGACGGGGGAGCGCAGAAAACGAAGAGATGATTCATTCATGATGTGCACATCCGGGACAGGTCGAGCCGCACGTACCTTTGTCGCAGTGTTTCTTGCACTCACCATTGCACTCGGCTGCCTTCGGACAGTGTGGCGTACTCGCAAACGCTATCCCGCCCTGCATGATGAGCGTCACCGAATATCCGATGATCAGTCCCACAATGCCGATCGAGAGAGCCGTGAACGAGAGCGAGCGAGTCACGTGATTATTCTAACACGCACCCATGATCGAAAACACCCGCCGGAGCCGAGGCTCGCGACGGGTGTGTCCTATTCCATGAGGAGTAATCCTCTTAGGCGGCCTTGCTGGCCATGAAACATGCCTTGCAGAGGACCGGGCGTCCGCCTTCTGCCTCAGAGCGAGGCTTGAACGGAACCTGGCACTGTGCGCCACACTGGGCACACACGGCGTCGTACATTGGGCGATCGCCCATGCCGCCACCGCCCATGCGTTGATTCTTGCGCTGATCGCGACAAGGCTTGCAACGCTGAGGAGCCGATAAATTGCGCTCGGCGTAGAACGCTTGTTCACCTTCCGTGAACGTGAACTGTTGGCCGCAGTCGCGGCACTGAACCTGTTGATCTGCCATATGCAGAGAAAGAAAAAAGGAAGTAGAAGACGCATCGTCTCCATTCCTTTCATTTCGTTTAACCGATCAGACAGGACTGGACGTTTGCTGG
>CAZBSN010000100.1:0-3959 GCA_964494435.1 uncultured Candidatus Peribacteria bacterium
CAGGAAGGCAAGACGCGTCTCTCCCTCAAGCAAATGTCCGCTCCACCGGAAGGCTACGTGCCCCCGGCTCGCAGCTTCGGAGGCCCCCCACGCGGCGGTCCACGCCCAGGAGGATTCCGACGCTAAAAAGACTCAGAAGAAGGATGTCCAAGCGGGCGTCCTTTTTTAGAGCGCAGCAAGCCGCGCACGCGTGTTTCGACGATAGCCTCCGACAAGGTCTGCTCCGTCCATGATGATGTCTCCAGAAATGATAGACCACAGCGCCGATGCAGACTTCAGGAATTCTCCTTTGAAGAGATGCGAGATTGCAGCGCGCGAGTCTCTCATCGTACGACCCATGAATCCCTCTGGAGGTTTGTAGTCTCTGCCGGTCAGGGCGCGAATGGCTTGATCGGCCCCTTCGAAGAAGAGGCTGGCTGCTCCGACGACGGGTCCAGTGACCTTGCCCAGTGTGCCGCCCGTACGCCACGGCCTTTCGACGTATGTTTCCCAGGAATCATTCAAGTATCCTCGCCCAAGAAGGCGGTTTTCTCGCAGGCCTATGGACGAAGAGGGGAATCTCACAGGGCTATTCTACTAATAAAGAAGACGGTCATGTGAAGAAAAACTTGCATTTCTTTTTCCACTTCTATAAAAAGGTCCGGCTCTCCCCTCAAGGCGAGTTGTGATCTTTCCATTTTTTAACAAGAGCCGCCCGCAAGGGTGGCTTTTTGTTAGCTGAGTGTCAGTTTTTGGCTTTTTCGCTACACTCTCGCCAATGCTCGAAAAGGCCTATGACCCCAAAGGCGTCGAAGACCGCATCTACAAGATGTGGGAAGAGAGCGGGGCCTTCAAAGCCGATAATAAGAGTGCCAAGGAACCCTTCGTAATCTCCATGCCGCCGCCAAACGCGACGGGGCAATTGCACTTGGGCCACGCGGTCATGCTCGCGCTCGAAGACATCTTCATTCGCTTTGCGCGCATGAACGGGAAGGAGGCTCTCTGGCTCCCTGGCACGGACCACGCGTCCATCGCGACCGAGAGCGTGGTCATCAAGAAGATCCAGAAAGAAGAAGGCATCGCCGATCCACGCAAGAAACTCGGACGCGAAGAGTTGCTCCGACGCATCAAGGAATTCGTGGAAAGCAGCCGCGGCACGATCCGTTCGCAGGTGCGAAAGATGGGCTCAAGCTGCGACTGGTCACGTGAACGCTACACGATGGACCCGGCTCTCGCGCGATGCACGTACGAGGTCTTCGTCGACATGTACAACAAGGGCGTGATCTATCGCGGGCACCGCATGGTGAACTGGGATCCAAAGTTGCAGACGACGCTCTCCGACGATGAGGTGGTCTATGAGACTCGCACGGAGCCGTTCTACACGTTCCAATACGGACCATTCCAGATCGCAACCTCACGTCCCGAAACGAAGTTCGGTGATAAGTACGTGGTGATGCACCCGGACGATAAGCGGTACAGCAAGTACAAGCACGGTGACACGTTCGAAGCCGAGTGGATCAATGGTCCCGTCCGAGCGACGGTTATCAAGGATGCATCCGTGGATCCAGAATTCGGCACGGGCGTCATGACGATTACGCCGTGGCACGACGCCGTGGACTTCGACATCGCCGAACGCCATGGACTCGAAAAGCAGCAGATCATCGATTTTAACGGCAAGCTCCTTCCTGTTGCGGAAGAATTTGCAGGCATGACGATCGATAAAGCTCGTCCGCTCATCGTCGAGAAACTGAGGACGAAAGGCCTCGTCGTCTCCGAAGTGGCAGGCCACGAACACAACGTCGCGATCAGTAGTCGTGGAGCAGGATTGGTCGAACCGCAGATCAAGGAGCAGTGGTTCATTGACGTGAATAAGCGTGCGGTGGAATGGAAGGATCAGACGATGTCGATCAAGGAAGTCATGCACGACGTGGTGCATCACGGCGACGTCACGATCATCCCTGAACGCTTCAACAAGACGTACTTCCACTGGATCGATAACCTTCGCGACTGGTGCATTTCGCGCCAGATCTGGTGGGGTCACCGGATTCCCGCGTGGTACCGAAACGGCGAAACATACGTAGGTGTGCAGCCGCCGGAGGGCGACGGGTGGGAGCAGGATTCGGACACGCTCGATACGTGGTTCGGGGTGGGTGAGTGGAGCTGGAGCACGCTCGTGGATCCGAAACTCACTGCAGACTATTCGCTCTCCCTCAAAGAGATCCTCGCACGCAGTCCGGACTTCCAACGATTCCATCCGACCACCGTCATGGAGACGGGGTACGACATCCTCTTCTTCTGGGTGGCCCGCATGATCCTCATGACGACGTACGCGACCGGTCAGGTGCCGTTCAAGACGGTCTATCTGCACGGGCTCATTCGTACCAAAGACGGGAAGAAAATGAGTAAATCGGATCCGAGCACGATGATCGATCCCTTGGACATCATCCCGAAGTACGGAGCCGACGCGCTGCGTCTTTCGATGATCGTCGGTCAAAG
This sequence comes from uncultured Candidatus Peribacteria bacterium, assembly GCA_964494435.1. Taxonomy (GTDB): domain Bacteria; phylum Patescibacteriota; class Gracilibacteria; order Peribacterales; family Peribacteraceae; genus DALYDP01. The sequence goes on from CAZBSN010000100.1 coordinate 2,476, forward strand.
CCCAGGAGCAGACAGCCGCCTCTACGATGAGAAAATCGCAGGCTACCGCAACTTCGTGAACAAGCTCTGGAACGCGAGCCGCTTCGTGCTCATGCAGTGCGACGCCGCCAAGATCGATCCGCACTCCATCGATCATTTGCCCGAAGTCTCATCTCTCTCACTCGCCGATCGCGCGATGCTCTCTCGTGAGCAGGCGACCATCACGAAAGTCACGAAGGCGATCACGGAGTACCGCTTGAGCGAAGCAGGGGAGACGCTCTACAGCTACGTGTGGGACGATTACTGCGACTGGTACTTGGAACTTTCAAAGGGCACGGCGAACCCTGCGGTCCTCGTGCACACGCTCCGCCGCATCCTCAAGCTTCTGCATCCATATTGCCCGTTCGTCACCGAAGAGCTCTGGAGCCACGTGAAAAAGACGGGCGATGAAACGCTCATTAAAGAGACGTGGCCGGTGTTCAAGGATACGTACGTCGATGAGAAGTCCGAAGCGGACTTCTTCTCGCTTGTCTCCGTCATCACCGCCATCCGCAAGATCCGCAATGATCAGAACGTGGAACTCGGCACAGAAGTAACCGTCACAATCCGCACCGATCATTCGGAGCTGCTCGAAAGCCAACAGGAGCACATCCGCCGCCTCGCAAAGGTTGGCAGTCTCACCTTCGAAACGAAGCCCATGACGCCGAAGAACGTCGCTTCGGCGTTCTTGCCGGGCATTGAGATTCACGTCTCACTCGAAGGCCTCTTCGATCCTGCGAAGGAAAAAGCTGCTCTCACAAAAGAGAAAGAGAACCTCGAAAAGTTCGTGAAGGGGATTGAGACGAAGCTTGGCAACAAGCAGTTCGTGGCAAAGGCTCCGCCCGCTGTCATCGACGAGCAGAAGGCCAAGCTCGCGGAAGCGGAGGAGAAGTTCGCAAAGGTAGTAGAACGGCTTAAGGCCTTATCATAAGCCAAGAACGAAGTTCTCCCTCTCCCCTTGCGGGAGAGGGCGAGGGGCGAGGGGTATTCTCGTTTTTATGCGTATTCATGCGCGCGCTCAATCGTTGCGACAAACTGAAACTCCCGCTGAGATACTTTTGTGGCACGCTCTCAAAAATCGCAAGTTGTGTAATCGTAAGTTTCGTCGTCAGGTCCCTCTGGAAAAGTACGTTGCAGATTTTTGCTGCTTCGAAGAGAAGCTGATCGTTGAGTTGGATGGTGAAACGCACGCTGGTCGCGAAGTACAAGATCGCATTCGGCAAGCATGGCTTGAGAAACAAGGATACACAGTGCTTCGCTTTGAGAATCACGTGGTCTATGAAAATCTTTCTGCGGTGCTACGAACGATCGTTGAACAGTTCTCTGAAACACCCTCACCCTAACCCTCTCCCATCGAGGGAGAGGGGATCATAGTGCCCCGATCGTCGTCACTGTCAGCCCAGGCCGCTTTCCTTCGGTCACGGGCAGTGCAGCCCCTGGTACGACCATATCACGCCCAAAACGCG
>CAZBSN010000101.1:0-3950 GCA_964494435.1 uncultured Candidatus Peribacteria bacterium
ATCATTGCAGCAGTTGTAGGGAGTCCGCTGATTCTTCCACTTCGGAGGGGTCAGCGCCCCTCCTTACACTTTTCAGAAAGGTTCCGATGGCGATCGAAACGCTGAGATGGCCAAAGACCGAACACGCGTTGTTCCTTGATCAGGGGCCCACAGGAGTGAAGGCCACACTCCAAGTGGTGAAGCCGGCGTTCACCCAGCACATTCAGATCGCGCTTCCGGATTCGGTATCCGTCGCGATGATCAAGCAAGCCTGGGACGAGCAACAGAGAAACTGGGCAACGCTCGACACGAAGGGAGACTCCAGGGTCTATATGGCCACTCGCGCCATCTGGCTCCCAGGGGTCGGTAGTATCCTGTGGTACGTCTTCCATCTCAAGGACGCACCATACGACGCATGCGTGTTCTCGAGTCTCACAAGAGAGGTATGGAACGCCACGTTGTAACTGAAATCGTAGAGAGGGGCATTGGGGGCAGACACATTGTCTGCTCCCGATTGCTTGTGGCGAAAACTGCGCTACGACATGAGCAATTCCGCCCTCTGGCCTTTCGCACGACGTCGGCATACGCTGAATCCCATGGGCCGCATTATCCGCTTCAGCCTGGCCGCATCGCTTCTGCTCACCGCATGCAGCAGCACGGGAGTCGTGACCGTCGTGCAATCGAGCGACGGTGTGCTGTCGCTCGCGATTGATGCATCGGCATTGCCCGGTGACGTGTCGGTATCGGATGTCACGATCGAGCAAAAAAGCGACTCGCAGTATTCGCTCCTGCCAGACGGGCTAACATTCACGAAACCCATCACCGTGACGTACGTGGCACAAGACGGAAAGCCTGTTACGCCGTTTGTGATGCATCGGGGCGGCGGCGGATTGGAACTCGTGGACACCAAAACATCGATTGAGCCCGAGGGTACGAAGATGACGTTCGAGATTAGCCACTTCAGCGATGTCGTCTTCGGCGGAGGGAGCGCATGCAGTATCGACTTCAGGGTGAGCCGCACACATGTGCCGCCCGGAGAGAGTTTCACGATGCGTTCGACGCTAACACGTGGAGAAGGTCGCAATATCCGCATGGTGGACCCGAAGTACGATATGAAGGAATACGACATAACGTACGCTAACACACGCCCGCCGAACGTGACCGGCAACGCATGGACGCAGGGCGGCATTCTCGGCCCGTCGCGCGCGAGCGATCTACCTGGGACAAGACCGATGCCGGAACTGACGACGACGGTCGAGCAGGAATTCACGTGTTCTCGAAGGGGCGGCGCGCGGGTGTTCCACCTCTACAATTTGAATTTCCTCGCTCGCATCACGGAGCACAACATCGATGAATCCGGAACGAGGCTCGGCCAGCCGACCGTGCGAGACGACAACGTCGAATGTGAGATCTACAAGGGGGAAGACATCCAGTGCGTCCCCGTCGTGGCATCCAGTTCGGCCGCATCATCGGCGTCGTCCGATCCGAACAAGAATCAGGTCCTCTGTCTGGTCATCGACGGCGAGCGCTATCCGTCGATGCAGTTCTTCCGGGCGGACAATCACTGTGGGAACTGCGGCGACGAACACTGGCACTCCAATTTCCCCGTCGCGTCGCTCGAAGGATCCGTCCGCGAAGATCCAGACCCACCGGGATGCGGATACGGTAAAACATGGGAAATTCCGATGGCCTCCTGCATCCTCACCAAGGAACAGTTCGACCGCTTCACGAATGCGGGGAATAGGGGGCGGTAGACCCGTTAGTCGTTCTTCTTTAGGTATTCGTGATCAAGGAGCCCAAGCACGCGAGAATCAACCGTTTTTCCGCGGTTCTGCGCTTCGGCGATCGCGATCGGTAAATGATCCAGCACGCACGTGCAGGTATCCAGCATGAGGTAATCAATCCGTCGTTTAACTCTCTCACCCTCACCACCCGCGACATCGTTCGCCTCGAACCAAGGACCAAGCAGCGACCGTACTCTGCTTGGCACGCCTCGCTCAGTGCACAGCCTCTGAATCCTGTCTTCCGTCTCGCGTGTGACAGGCGCAAACGGCCGCAGCACAGTCTCGATCTCCATGGGCTCCGGATTTTGCTTCTCCCCAGGAAAGGCGGCGATTACCGCATCCACAACGCCGGCGGCTTTCACTTCGTCGAGCATAGAGAAATCATCACTTCAAGAACTCCGTCATCGCGCGCATGAGCGGCACACCGAGCGAGATCGCCAGAAGCGATGTGCTTGCTGCAAAACCGTAGTTGATGCTCTCTGTCTCACGCGTTATCAACACTCCAACGAGGAGAATGCACAGAACCCAAAGAAGGAAGAGGATTTGGCGGCGAGTCATGGGTGGATGATAGCGGATCACAGCGTCACATACGCGATCGCCGCGATGGTCCACGTGGAGAGCAGGTTGTAGCCCGCGTCGAAGCCGATGTGCTTCCACGATTTGCCGGCCCATGCGTATTCGTTGGCGAGCACAAGCGCGCTGAACGGGAGCCAGATGATCGTTGCGATGAGCAGCGCTTGGACGACGCCCGTGAGCGCGACGATCTCGAACGTGCGGCCGAGAACTGCGACCTGGAAGAACGCCATGAGGACGCTCGCGACGATGCCCGGCACCATCATGGAAAACGACACGTCTCCCGGCTTGGGTTCGGGGATGTTGTTAAATTTCATCCACGTTTTGCCGAACAGCGGGCCGTGGATAAGGAATCCGATGATGAACGACGCGACGATGGCTCCGAGGACGCCGACGGGGTGAGTGGTGACGTAGCTCGCGACGGCAATGAGGTGTTCCATGGGTGAAAGGAGAAAGAAGAGATAGGACTCGTAGATATTAATTCGCCCCGGCAGCCTTCAAGTATGCCTTCATGAACTGCTTGCACTCGACGTCGTCCGGGCTCGTTGAGCCGTGTCCGCAACCATCAGTTGCAGGATCGGGTCGGCCGCAGATGACTCCGTGGCAATGGTAGTAGGCACACTCATCAGGCCTCGAAAGATGCACGTTCGTCGGGAAATTCCGCTGTCGTGCTGCGTTCTCTCGTTGAATCTGAGCCAAGCGTGCCGCGATTTGCGCCTGGACTTCGGATAGTTCCTTCTCCAACGTGGCCTTCTCTGCCTCTCTGCGTGCAAGGAGGTTGTTGTAGAACTCCAGCGAGAACTCGATTGATACCTTCCGCTCTGCACGAAGGGCGTTGAGCGCGCCTTCGAACTGCGTCTTCGTGCTCTCCGGCGGAATGTACGTGTCTACATCAGCAAGATCGCGCTCCAGCGGGCTCATGCGTTCCCTGATGTTATTGATACCGTCTTGCACCGCCTGGATTTCCACGGGGATGGCAGCGGCCCTCGCGCGAAGAGCGATGAGCTCCGGGTCCGCATTAGGATCGACCGGCAAGCAATTCTGGATCTCGACGGGAGTGGTCCCCCCGCCTCCGGCGTTCCCCCCTCCATTCACAACGTTCAGGTCCGTGAACTGTCCGTCCCCCGTCGGAGGATTACAGGCCTTCTCACGCGCGGCGAGAGCGTCCATCGCGGCCTTGAATGCGCTCTTGAGAGCCTGCGTATTCGTACTGAACGTCGCTTGGATTGCTGCGACAGACGCATCGTACGCATCGAAGCACGCCTTCGTATCGGACTGCTCATAGGGAACATCCGGCTTGGGCGGGTTCGCTTTGCGGCACGCGTCGAGCGCGTCCTTCGCACTCTTATAGGTATTGTACGCATCCTCGCGCTTCGCAAAGTACGTCTGGAATTCACTGTAGGGCGCGCTGTCCGCGGGGGAGGAAATTCCGTTGAAACCGGCAACCGCAGCATCGCGCGTTTTCTGGGCGTCTTCACATGGGTCAACAGGGTCCGCGCTCAAACAACGACTCAGCGCATCGTCGATCGCCGCCTTTTCGCCGGCATACACCTGCACGCTCGCATTCACTCCGGCCTCGTACTGCGCTTGAAGATTTGCACGAGCTGCATCGAT
>CAZBSN010000102.1:0-3922 GCA_964494435.1 uncultured Candidatus Peribacteria bacterium
AGGGCTTTTACGGTCTGTATGCAGCGTTAGTAGGAGCGCAGGAAGAGAAGCCAAACCCGCCACAATCCAAAGACCTCAATCCATACCGATCCCCGAAGGAGTGACTTGTCTTGAGCATGTGTATGTAGTATTGATATAGTAGTTTTATGGGACCAGATGCACCTCCAGCCAAAGCCGAAAACATTCAGCAGACTTTTGCAAATAGCCTCGATGATTTAGACGCGGGAGCAGTGCGTAATTCTGTAGTAAATGGTGGAGCAGCTTTTTTAGGCACAGCTCACAAAGCAAATATTTGTTTTATGGCTAAGGGCAGAGTTCCGATGCGTTTGTACGTTTCGAAGGAGGCTGGAGAGGTCACGTACAGATTGAGAGAAACGATCGACGAGGAAATGATGAGGCAAATTAAATTATTGCCGACCGCTGGAACGATCTTCTCTACAAAATTCCAGGCCTTTGTTGATCCACCGGAAAAGAAAGAGGTGGCGCCGCCTCAGCCAACCGTTCTGCCTCCCTGGCTTATTGCGGGTGTACGATTTGCGAGTTTCAATACTATTTGGGCGGAGGAAGAAGGGAAAAATAATGGAAAACAGGGAGGGTAAATGCTTGTCTGCTAGGTGTTCTTGAGTAAGGTGGAGTCATGCGTCGCATCGCCTTGCTCCTCGTTCTCGTTTTCCTTGTTCCGACAATCACTCTCGCTGCGAGCGAACCCATTTCGCGACGCGATGGATTTTTGTTGATGTGGCAAAGCATCCGCCGACCAGCGGAGCCGGCGAAGAGCGCGTTTACCGATTTGCCTGATCGACAGGACAACGGTTCGCTCGAAATTGATTTTGCCGCGTCACGCGGGCTCATCAGCGATGAATCCGACACGTTTCGGCCCGACGAACCGCTTACGCTCGGTGTGGCACTCGTGTGGTTGCTTCGAACACGGAGTGTTGCCGCACCGGATGACGTCACGCTCGACAATCTCTCCGAATGGATGGAGAAGTATCCGATCGCGTCAGTCAGTGGGAACCTCGAAAAACCGCTGAGTGAAGAGGAATTATCGACTCTCACGTTTTTGCTCGATAAGGCATTGGTGGAAGAAATTCACGAGTCGTCGCTGTATTCGGAAAAATTCCACGGGAAGGGGACTGCGTTCGATGAATCGTTCGACATGTATGCGATGACCGCCGCTCACAGGACGTATCCGCATAACACGATGGTCAAAGTGACGAATATTGAGAATGGAAAGAGCGTGACAGTGCGCATTAATGACCGCGGACCATTTGTGAAGGGACGCGACTTGGATTTAAGCTTGGGAGCGTTCACGACGATCGCCGCACGCGAAAAAGGAAAGATCAACGTCACGATGGAACGACTCGGTGATGTGTCTTTGGTGTCTCGCTGTCGTGATGATCGTCCGCGTCAACAGCGCATCACGAGGAACACGGTCTTGAAGCTTGGAGTCCCTCATACGCAGCCTGTCGGCGAAGTATTGCGCATTGAATCCGAGAATTCATTCGTCGTGCGCGGCATCGTCTATCCGGATGGAACCTCGCTCAAGCTGCAGGATTGGGTTCTGCCTGATGAAGCCTTTTCCTTTACCCCTAGCGTCGTCGGGCGCTACGGCCTGCTGCTCGGAAGCGCCGATGGGAAGCGCCGAACGATGGAGATGGAGGTGGTCGACTGTGAGGACTAATTCGCTCTGCTCGGCCGTTTTCGTCGATCGTTTGCGCTCCTCAAGCGTGGGTTTTTCTGCTATAATAATAGGATTTCTCTGTACTCTTCCCCTCTAGAGTGGTCACCTTCCTCCGCTACTTCTTCTGGCCCATCCTCTGGTTCCTCGTCTGGGCACTGGGGTATGTGTTCGAGCCGCGAATGTGGAGTGCTATCTGGAGCTGGTTCATGGCGGATCCTGCCGCTCGTCTCTGGCTCATCGCGGGCATCTACTTCACGTGGAAGCTCTTCGTCCGCTGCGTTCGTTTCACGTACGCGCTCTATAACAGCCGCAGACTCGTGTCGATGCAGGTGCTCTTGCCTCGCACGGACAGCAAGGTCGACCAAGAGAAGCGCACCGAGAAAGATTTCAAAGAAAAAGTCGCGATCATGGAACAGCTCTACCGCGCACTCGCGGAAGTGAAGAGTCTCACCTTTTGGCAGAGCGTCCACTTCTGGATGTTCCGTCACATCACGATCAGCTTCGAAATGTTTTTGGAGAGCGGTCAGCTGACGTTCTACGTTCTGTGCGAACCGAACTTGGCGTCGATTGTCGAAAAGCAAATCACTGCGTTCTATCCGGACGCTGAAGTCGCACACAAGAAAACGCCGGAAATTTGGAAGAAGGGGATGTCGCTCGTCGGATACCACATGACATTGCAGAAGAAATACTGGTTCCCGATTCGTGGATATCCTGAAATGCAGGATGATCCATTGAACGATCTCACGAACGTGCTCAGCAAACTGGAACCCAGCGAAGCCGCCACCATCCAGGTCATCATCCGTCCGTCCTTCACGGGACGTTGGGGAAAGCGTGCACGCCGTTACGCATCAACAAAGTTCAAGGGCAAGAAAGACAGCTGGGTCGGACGCATACCAATCCTCTCGTCCCTTATTCAAGTCATCAGCGGCGTTGCGATGGGTGGAAGTGACAATACATACGCACCTGGCGCATCACACGGAGACAGCTTCGTTCGCATGATCCAGCCGGAAGAAGAGTTGTACAAACAGATTGGTGAGAAGGCAGGCATGAGTTGGTTCCACTGTGCCGTGCGCATCATGGCTGCAAGCTCGACGCAGAAGCGAGCGCTCGACATCACCAACAACCTGCAAGTCGCGTTCAATGTGTTCCGTCATTTGTATGGCAACTCGTTTGTGAACAGGCGCATGTTCGTCGATTTCTTCCCGCTCACGTGGAATGCGCCGCTCATCCACTGGCTCTGGAAGAACCGCATCAACGGTTTCTATCACAAGCAGGCTCTCCTCGTGGAGAAAGAACTCGCGGGACTCTTCCACTTTCCGGATAGCCGCTACAACAAGATTCCAATTATTGAGTGGATTCCGTACAAGGTTCTGCCTCCTCCGCCCAATGTGCCGAGCGCTGGCATTGTTCTCGGATTGAATAAACACCGCGCAGTCGACACACCCATTCGCTTCCGCGATGAAGACCGCACGCGTCATCAATACCTGATCGGAAAATCCGGTTGTGGTAAATCCTCATTGCTCTCATGGCAAGCTCGACAAGACATTCAATCGGGTGCCGGCGTGTGCGTTGTTGATCCGCACGGCGACCTTATCGAAGACGTGCTGCAGTACATTCCGAAGGAGCGCGCGAAAGACGTCGTGCTCTTCAACCCGGCAGACACTGAACGTCCAATGGGTTTGAATCTCCTTGAAGCAAAAACCGATGAAGAGAAAGACCGCGCGTCGCTCGATGCGATGGAGATCTTCATCAAGCTCTTCGGCAACGAAATTTTCGGTCCACGCATCCAGCACTACTTCCGCAACGGTTGTCTCACCCTGATGGATGATGAAGAGGAAGGCGCAACACTGATCGACGTGCCACGCATGTTCGTCGATGAAGAATTCCAGCGCTACAAAGTGAGCAAGTGTAAGAACTTGGTCGTGCGCAGCTTCTGGGAACATGAAATCGCGAAGACAGGCGCGCGTGAAAAAGAGGAAATGATCCCGTACTTCTCGGCGAAGTTCGGTCCGTTCGTGACGAACTCCACGATGCGCAACATCATCGGACAGCCGAAGAGTGCGTTCGACATTCGCACGATCATGGACGAAGGAAAGATCCTTCTCGTGAATCTCTCAAAGGGAAAGATCGGCGACATTAACGCACAATTGCTCGGCCTCATCTTCGTGAACAAGGTGAACATGGCCGCACTCTCTCGTGCAGACGTTCCCATGGAGAATCGCCGCAGGTTCTACCTCTACG
>CAZBSN010000103.1:0-3879 GCA_964494435.1 uncultured Candidatus Peribacteria bacterium
CAGATGGAACAGTCGATGAAACTGCAACGAACGCCAGGCTTCAATTGGAGAAGCGTATGAAGAAGATGAAAGCTTTGAGCAATGCTCTGCCTGAGCCAACGCTCTTCGTGATGGAGAAGGGGAAAGTGGGCGTGCAGAAGAAAGCGACAGGGTCATACGATCTCACGCTCGTCACATGGGGTAGCAGCAGAAGCGTCACGCTCGATGCTCTCATGGACGCACACTTTGCCGACAAGCGCATCGCCGTTGTGCATTTTGCATACGTCTGGCCGCTCAAGACGGATCTCCTGCGGGGACTCCTCCAAGGTTCAAAAAAGAGTGCGTGCGTCGAAGGGAATTACCAGGGACAACTCAAGTATCTGCTCCGTGGCGAGGGGATCGAGATCGGTGATCTGATCCACAAGTACGATGGCAGGCCGTTCTTCGTCGATGAACTCACTGCAGCCATTTCCTCCATTCTTGTATGAACACAGCGCTTCTTCGTATCGCCGCAGTCTCACTGGGTCTCTGCTATGCGGGAACCTCCCTCGCTGCGTACCCCGACGTGTCCGCCGACCATCCGCAAGTACGTGCGATTACATACTTGCAAACATCCGGCATCATGCAGGGATATCCCAACGGCAATTTCGGTCCGGACCTCACGTTGAATCGCGCCGAACTGATGAAGGTTCTAGTCGAGGCGAAGGTGGGTCTGCCCGATTCCGCGCAGTACTCGCGTTGCTTTCCCGATGTCACCGACGAATGGTTCGCGCCGTACGTCTGTTACGCGGCGTCCCACGGTTGGGTGGCGGGTTATCCTGATGGCACATTCAAACCGTCTAAAGCCGTGAACGCGGTCGAGGCGACCAAGATGCTCGTGGAATCCCGCGGCTATGAGATTGCGCGCTTCGATTGGAAACCGTACGGCGACGTGTGGTTCGCGTCATATGTCGAGACGGCCATGTCTCGCGGCGTCGCGGTGACCGATGACCGAGAAGATTTCGACAAGCCATACGCCCGCCAATTCGTCGCGCGGATGATGTACACGGCGTTGCTGTCGGAGGCGATCGTGCAGTTTTCGTTCCCCATGGAGGATTGCGCGCATCGCGCATTGGTGGCAGTGAAAGCGACGCACGACGTGAGCGACGTGGAACGGTATGGAATCTCGCAGGACCTTATCGGCATCGATGCGGAGGGCGGTACGTGCGTCTTGGTACGGGACATGAATCCGTATTCGGGCATGAACGCGAATGCACCGATCTTTTCGCTGACCGGCATCGCGCCGCGCCTCGATACGTCGGATGATTGGCACTTTGGCGATGCGCCTGTCGTTGGCGGGAAAGTGTACTTCCGGGCGTTTTGTGATTGCGACGGCGGTAGTCCCGATGAACGCTGGGAGTACGACATCAAGAATGGAACACTGTCATCGTTCCACGCGGGGATCGACCTCGTGACGACCGACTACCGGTATTTCATCGATCAATCTGAACAGAAGATTCAAGTCTTCGATCGGCCACTCCGCCGCGAAGCGGTGATAGACGTCGCATGGCCGTCGACGTTCATCCGACAAAACCATGGTGACGGGTTTGGTTTAGGGGATTATATGGAAATGGGTGCCATGACGCTCGATGGTACGAAGCTTCGATACGAAGTGTACGACTCTCGTCCGCATGCGCAGGGTGAGGCCGCCGCATACACGGTCTCCGGCGTTCCGACGGTCGATATCGCGACGCTCTTCCCATGATCATTTCGTGAAACGCTCCCTCATCCTCTTCGGCCTCCTCCTTCTGCCGCTCTCCGCATCGGCGTCGTTCTCGGACGTCTCAGCGACACACCAGAATCGTCGCCCTATTGAGTATTTACAGCAAGCAGGCGTGTTACATGGATATCAAGACGGGCTCTTCCGTCCTGCCTTCACGATCAATCGTGCGGAGTTTCTGAAGGTTCTTGTGGCTGCACGCGGAATCGATCCTCCTGCAGATCTCTACAGCAACTGTTTCCCGGATGTGAAAGATGAGTGGTACGCGCGTTACGTCTGTTATGCGCTGTCGCAGGAATGGGTGCAGGGATATCCCGACGGTACGTTCGGTCCGGAGCGTCCTGTCTCATTTGTTGAAGCGGTGAAAATGCTCGTGAATGTGCGCGGGTATCTCCTTGCCGAATCAAACGATATCGAGAGGAGGGGACTCGATTCGTCCGTGTGGTTTACGCCATACCTCACGACGGCTCTCCTGCGTGACGTCGTGTCGTACGAGCAAGTGTGGGGGCAGAGTGCGATTCCTCTTCAATCCGCGCTCACACGCGGACGTGTCGCTGAGTTCATCTATCGTTCGCTCCTGAGCGAAGGTGTGATCATCGTTCCGCTCTCCATTGCATCGTGCGGCGAGTCTCCATCGTCGATCAAGGTTCGAACGTTCGTCGACGTCATCCTCCCAGGCAGACAGCGCCTCTTCCGACAGAATCTCGAAGGTACTTCGTGTGTCATCGGTGAAGATCTCAATCCTTTCGGTCGCGTCACGGAAGCCTACAATTCGCTCTTCCTCCAGCCCTACCCAGACGGTCAGCCGAAGGATGAATGGACGGTCACTCTGGCCCTCACCGAGGGGCGCGGCGCATTGAGAGCGGCGACTCTCGACGGCGATTTCCGCGCTGAATTTTTCTCGATTGATGTGCAAGCTGGGGAAATGCGCCAGCTGCCGCCGATGAGGACGCTCTCTGGAGGCATGATCGAATCAACGGATCATCGCTTCATCGCCTACATCGGAATGGACGGCACAACAGTCGAAGTGATCGACACCGTTCGCGGAGCACACAGAGAGCTTGATCGTGTGACGGCTCCATACACATTCGCCGCCAGGCAGGCTGCCGATGGAACGTCAGAAGGTGCGACGCTCGCATTCGTCTCCACGACGCGTCTTTCCTATGCGCTCTACGACTCATCTGTGCAAACTGGCGGAAATAACACGATCGTCGAAATCCGCACTGCTGATCTTGCCACCTCTTCATCTCCGCCCCCGTTCCCCTTTGCGCCATGAAGAAAATCTCTCTCGAAACCGGCATGGGCGAGTATCTGTCGCAGAATAAGTGCACGTGGTGTGACGGGTGTGGCGACTACGGCATTTGGACGGCGGTGAAGCGTGCGCTCACGGAGAGCAATATTCCACCGCATGGAGTGCTTCTGTGTTACGACGTCGGTTGCCACGGCAATTCCTCCGACAAATTACTTGGGTACCGCTTCCATGGACTTCATGGCCGTGTGTTGCCGTTTGCCGCGGGTGCGAAACTCGCGAATCCACGACTCCCTGTCATGGCATTCGGTGGTGACGGTGCGAGTTTCTCGGAGGGAGTCGGTCACCTCGTCCATGCGATTCGCAGCAACTACCCGATTGTTTTCGTCCTCCACAACAACGCCAACTACGGTCTCACGCTTGGCCAAGCGTCGAGCCTCACGTGGCAGGGTCAGCCGATGAACACATCGCCGAACGGTATTCCCGAGCACACACTTCCCAGCATGGATTTCGTGTTCTCCCTTCAGCCAACCTTCGTCGCTCGCGGCTTCTCTGGAGACATTAAACAGATGACCGGCATTCTCAAAGAAGCGCTCACGCACCGCGGCTTTGCATTCGTCGACATGCTCCAAGCGTGTCCCACCTACAACAAATTTGCGACGCACGAGTATCTCCTCGAACGTTGCAACCCAGTCACGAATCACGACACGTCAAACTTCGTCGAAGCGCGCAGACTCGCAGTGGATACGTCGCAGTCGATCGCAACGGGCGTGCTCTACAGAAGGGAAGATGTGCCGAGCTTCTACGAGAATCTCGAAGCGAGGAAGCACCTCGCAACTGTTCCCACAGAGGAAGTCGCACTCACGGATGTGAGCGAGTACATGAAGGCGTT
>CAZBSN010000104.1:0-3873 GCA_964494435.1 uncultured Candidatus Peribacteria bacterium
TCGTCTTTCCCATACCCGTCTTACCAATGACGTAGACGTGGCGGCGGCGATCGTCGGGGCGAATACCGAATCGCAGTCGCTGGCCCTGAAACACCGATTCTCCGAGGACTGTGAGATTATTGGGCGGATCCGTGATGCCTTCGACCGGGAGATTCACTGGTGGCTCAAGCTTCTTGGAGATGACCCAGTCCATGTTCGGCGTCTTCACGAGAATATTCGGCACGTGCCAAAGCGTTGCAACTTCTTCGGCGGAGAGGAGGAATGGAGTACTCGTGAACCCTGTCTGAAGCGTCGAGACTTTCTTCTCGCTCACGACATGCAGACCGTTGCTGTTTGGGAGCGTGAACTGTCGGAAGCTGCTTGCGATTTCTTGCACCTTTGCCCGCGCCTCAGCTTCGCACACAGCGGGAGCAATGACGCTCACGCGGAGGTTTGCAAAGAAGAGGAGCTTATTCAATTTATCGGCGGCGCCCGTCTGCGAATCTTCGCGTTCGTGGCTGCGCATGCTCTGTGCGATTTCTTCTGGTTCCATCGAGCTTGTGATCTCTTCACCCGTTGTGAGCGAAATACTCTTTCCCGTGCTAAAGGATGAGAAGAACACGCGCCATCCACCCATGACAAAATCCAGCGGGAAGAAGAGAAGACGCTTCCACCCTCGCGCCATGTGGACCTTGGTCCAGAAGCGCGCGTAGGCCGGCGAACGCTTTGGAATGCCGCGTTCCAGGAACGGCAGAAACTTCAGTGCGCGTTTGCGCAGATGGGACGGCGCCGGGCGGATCGTGAGTTGCACGTGACCGCGCATGCCAGGCAGCGGATAACGGACGAGTGTCGCAGTGATGCCCGCGATCGTGTCGACGCTCTGACGTGACACGACGTCCGCGAATTGCGGATAGCGTTTGATCGGGAAAAGTTCGGGTTCTTCCAGAGCGAGATCTGCCGTGATGACAATCTCCCCTTCTTTTGGATTAAGCAGTGTTGGCGTCGTCGGATCGATTTCCGCATCGGGGAATTGTGCGTAGAGCTGGCTTTCGGCGAGCGCCGTTGCACGTTTCGAACCGCGAACGAAGAGCCCGATTTTGCCTTCAGCAAGCCCAATTTCGAAGCTGACGACGTCATGACCGTGCTTCAATGAGTGCACCGACGACAAAGCCGTTTCGAACATGATCGGTCCGCGATTCGCTGTCGCGTCATCCACGTCGGGGAGCGACGGTCTGATACGAAGCAGTGTCGAATTCGTCTGAGACATTAGGTCGTGCGGAGGAAGTCGCGGATGAGGTTCAGTGCTGCCGTGTTATACGCGTAATCCATACGCATCGGACCGAGAATGCCGATCGCGCCGTGCGTGCCGCGAAGATCGTAGCGCGTCACGAGCATGCTGCAGCTTTGGATTTGCGGGAGGATGTGTTCGTCACCGATATATGCTCGCACTTCGTTGTCGAGCTCTGCGAGAGAAAGGGCTTCGCTGAGCCCCGATTCGAGAGCCTCAACGACACCTGTCGCCATCTCTGGGCTCTGCACGAACTCCGGCTGGCGCAACGTATTGGCAAGACCGAGGTAGTACATCATGTCTTTGTGCGGCACCGTGGCGAACGCAACATGCGGGATCATGTGCGAGAGCAGCGCGATCGATTCGTAGACTCGCTCCTGATCCTTGCGTTTGATGTACTGATCTTTGAGGCGATCAAAACTCTTCTGAGCTTTCTGCAGTTCACGCGTCGGTTCGATCATCTCCTGCACATACATGCGATAACCTTTCGGGGTTGGTATGCGTCCGGCCGACACGTGCGGCTGCTCCAAAAATCCTTCCTGGCAGAGGAGGCGCATCTCGTTGCGAAGCGTTGCAAACGACACATTGAACTCTTTGCTGAGGATGAGATTCAGCGAACCAACCGGCTCCGCCGTTTGGATGAACTGATCGATAATGGCCGAGAGAAGCTTCGCCTGCCGTGTATTCATCTATCAAAGTATATCACTCTTGGCTTCAGAGTGCCAGGAACGCTTCTTCGGCCATTTTCGTAGCACTCTGCCCAAAAGTCTTTGTCATGTCAGTCACAGTTCCGTCACTGGCTTTTGCCTTCTCCAACTGACCTCGCACCGCTTCCACAAGGAGTCGATCGAGTAAATTGGACCGCACCACAGGAGATGTATGTCGTAGTTCTGGAGCTTCACTTAACGACATAGCTATGTCATACAAAACATAGCATTGATGTCAAAACGGAACCTTATTTCTTTTCTAAACGTTCAATACGGTACAGGTTTGGGCGCGACTTCGTTCGTTTTTTCATCTTTTGAAACACACATCCGAACGATGGGAGAGATGTGCGAAAATACTCTATTGCCTGATGTATTGTCCCCTCCACGTTCAATGTCTTCTTCAATTCAAGGGTCGAAAGCAGCTCTCCATCGAACGCATGTTCAATGAAGGTGCGTGCAATGAGCAGAGCTTTCGCCGATGTGTCCCATCGGGACTTATCATTCGCATGGTGAAGATATTCAGCATCACGGATTTGGTGTTCCCGTATGCGTGCAAAGAGATTGATAAGTTCAGGATTCCTTGAGGGGAAGGGCACGCTCTGTTCCATAAACTCACGAAACGTTGGAGCGATATCGGCTGTGTCTTGGATTCTTGTCAAAAGAGTCTCTGTTGGTAACCGCAGGCCTTGCTGTATGGCATCGATCTTCGCTTCAACACCTTTTCGTAATGCACCCGCTTGATCTTCCCATTCTGCGATATCTGGATGAGAGGGTTGAAGCGTACGAAGAAGTTCGAGCACGTCGCCTACGTTGTGAAATTGATTCATAAAAAAGGCACCAGCATACCACAGCTTTAGAACGTCCAATTAAGCTGTCTTCTTTGAAGCGCGCGCCTTGAAGCGATCGATGCGTCCACCACGAGTCGTTGTTGCCTTCTTGCCCGTATAGGCAGGATGACAAGCGCGGCACGTTTCAACGGTCTGCGCTTGAACCGTGCTTGGGATCGCGTAGACAGCCCCGCAGGTTGAGCAGGTTGTTTTGGCGTCGGCGAACATCGTTGGGTGGATTCCGTCCTTCATAAGCTGGGGGATTCTACGGAAAAATGAGGGTGATGCAAGGTCTGCTTAGCTATTCTAGGCAGATTTAGGCCTTCGCCGCCTTCCTCTTGCTCTTCTTCGCGGCCTTCTCAACCTGTTCCGCGACTTCAAAGAGCTCTTCGACCTCGCCTTCGCGCTGTTCGGCGGCTGCTTCGGCGATCGCCTTCTCGGCTTCTGGGTCGATCATGACGACGCTCATGGTCGCGACCTTATCTGGCGGTGTGAGGCGCATGACGATGACGCCCTGCGTGGCGCGACCGCGCGACGGGATGTCGGTGAGAGACATGCGGATCATCTGACCTTCTTTCGAGATGCAGAGGAGATCGCCCTGTGCGCCTTCTTCGAGGACCACGGCTCCAATGATGTCGCCTGTCTTCGCCGTAAGTTGTGCGGCCTTCACGCCGGATCCCCCGCGACCCTGGAAGCGGTATTCGGTGACGGGACTCATTTTGCCGAGACCGTTCTCCATGACGACCATAAGGCTGCTCTTCGATGCGTCTTTGATGCAGCCGGCTTCGACCACGCGATCTTTCTCGTCCAAGCGGATGCCGATGACGCCGGCGGCGGCGCGGCCCATCGAGCGGACGTCAGCCTCTGGGAAGCGGATCGCTTTGCCCTTCTTCGAAACAATGAGGATCTCATCCTTGCCCGTCGTGCCGAGGACCCACTTGAGTTCTTCTCCCGGCGGCAGCTTCTGCGCAATGAGACCGCTGCGGCGGATGTTGTCGAACTCAGCGACTTCCGTGCGCTTCACCGTGCCCTGGTCCGTGATCATCATGAGGAATCCGAGCTGCGAGAGGTC
>CAZBSN010000105.1:0-3822 GCA_964494435.1 uncultured Candidatus Peribacteria bacterium
CCCCCGTTGCATCTTTCACTCCTACATTCCGCGCCACGCCTTGTTGGCTCTTCGGCACTTCCTTATACATGACCGGCATCATCCATGTTTTTCCATTCACAACACTTTCCGTTTCCGGATCGTGTCCGTCATTGACGACGATGACTTCGAGTTGATTCACGATTGTCTGTTTCTCCAGATGTTCCAGGCACGCCTTCAAGATCGCCGGGCGGCGATAGGTCGGAATGACGATGGAGAGGGTCGACATAAGGACGAGTGTATCAGTGTATTAGTGTATAAGTCCCACTGTGCAGTGCGTGCACTTATATACTTATATACCCGTATACTTCTCTTCCCGTGCGTACATTCTCCATCGATCTGGCATCTCATGACGGACATCTCGCCTGTGTCGAAGATGATCGTGTCGTGGCACTGAAGTCAGTAACGCGCGTGAACGACACAGATCTCATTCCATACGCGGATGATGTGATCAAAAAAGCCGGATGGGCGCCGAAAGACATTGAACGCGTCGTATGCAATCTTGGTCCTGGAGGATTCACGAGTGTTCGCAGTGGCGTGACATTCGCGAATGCGCTCGCTCATCAACTCGGCGTTCCGCTTTCGGGATATCATGGAAGTGAACTCACGCTTGAGCGCTCCCCTTCCGCAACGTTGTGGTTGCACTCAACTCGCGCGGAGCAACTCTTCGTCCGTGGTGGAAAATGGACTGAGCCGGCGCTCATCTCTCTTGATGATGCGCTTGCAGCTCTCAATTCGGGGACAGTTGTAACGGGCGATTGCACGGAGGAGCATCGGACGGTTCTTGTAGAGCGCGGAGCTCTCTTTGCAGAGAAGCAGAAACTCGAAGCAGTTCTCCCGACATTTCTACAGAGACTTTCGTACGAGCATCAATCTTTGTTGCCGTGGTACGGGCGGCAAGCCTAGACGTCATTCAACATATTTTCCATCGTGCGACAGAAGGCTACTTTCAAACAATGTAGTTCATGCGAGACTATTTCATAGAACGTTTTCTCGGCTGTAATGATGTGGAATCCATCTTCCGTGATGACGATTGCGGTCATCATTTTGTCTACATAGTGAATTTCCCAAATGTTCATGATGTAATGCACATTCACTCCATGCGCTGTCGAAGGGTGGCTGACTTCGTAGCTGTACTGTGGGTGCGGGTAAGTGTTTTCATATTCACGGAGTACAGCGGGAAGATCCGTCACAGCTTGTATCCCCTGCAGAGGATATCCATTTCTGATTCGTACATTCTGTCCGACAAATCTCCTGCTTAGTCGCGGGACATGCGGAATTGGCACCTCCACTCCTGGCGATTGGTAGGGATTTACTCGATTAAAATCAGCTGAACTCATATTCGGGAGTGTATCGTATTCCTATGCCTTTATATGCTCCTTCCCTGGTATGGACGGGTTATCTGAGCTAAACTCCCCGCTCTAAACGTGTCTTTTCTCGATACCATCAACCGGCTGCTAGGAGACCCAAACGAGAAGGAGCTCAAAAAGCTCCGGCCCGTCGTGCCGGCTGTGCATGCCGCGAGGCAAAAGCCGGAGATCGCCGCACTCACGCGTGAAGATTTGCCAAAGAAGACGGACGAGTTGAAAGTGCGCGTCGCGGCGGGAGAATCCCTCACCGATCTTCTCCCCGAAGCATTCGCAGTCGTCATGCGAGCGTGCGAACTTTTGCAAGGTGAGACGATGGAGATGGGAAAGCAGACGTTTCAGTGGAACATGGTGCCGTTTGATGTGCAGCTCTTGGGTGGAGCGGCGCTCCACAGAGGAAGTATCGCTGAAATGAAGACGGGTGAGGGTAAAACGCTCGTGTGTACGCTGCCTGTGTATCTCAATGCGCTTGCCGGAAAAGGCGTTCACGTCGTGACCGTGAACGATTACCTCGCTCGTCGTGACTCTGCGTGGATGGGCGTGCTCTACAAAGCGCTCGGACTCACCGTTGGGACAATCGTGCACGGACTCTCGACCGAAGAACGCCGTAACGCGTACGCATCAGACATCACGTACGGCACGAACAACGAATTCGGGTTCGATTATCTGCGCGACAACATGGCCTCGTCGCTTTCGTCGCAGGTTCAACGCGGACTCAACTACGCGATCGTCGATGAAGTGGACTCGATCCTCATTGATGAAGCCAGGACGCCACTCATCATCAGCCAAGCGGCCGGTGAATCGACTACGAAGTATGGCCAATATGCGGGGCTTGTTCGCCAATTAGAGACCACGACGCATTTCACCAAAGATGAGAAGCAACGCGCCGCTGTGCTCACGGACGAAGGCATCAAGACCATGGAAAAACTTCTCGGAGTCGACAACATTTACACCGAAAAAGGCTTCGAAGAGGTGCATCACATCGAACAAGCGCTCCGCGCTCACGCCATCTACCAGCGCGACGTCGATTACGTCGTGAAGGATGGCCAAGTCATCATCGTCGATGAGTTCACGGGACGTCTCATGCCCGGTCGGCGCTACAGTCACGGTCTGCATCAAGCGATCGAAGCGAAGGAAGGGGTCGAAGTGCAGCGTGAGTCGAAGACGCTTGCGACGATCACGTTCCAAAACTACTTCCGTCTCTACGGAAAGCTCGCCGGCATGACCGGTACCGCAAAAACGGAAGAGGAAGAATTCGAATCGATCTACAAATTGCGCACGATCGTCATCCCAACGCACCGTCCCATGGTCCGCGCGGACCACTCCGATGCGATCTATCGAACCGTGCAAGCAAAGTTCCTCGCTGTTGCGAAACTTGCGCAGGAAAAACACGCGACAGGACAGCCGATGCTCATTGGTACGACCAGCATCGAGAAGTCCGAAGCGATGAGTGCGCTCCTCGAACAGGAAAAGGTTCCTCACAACGTTCTCAACGCGAAACAGCACGAGAAAGAAGCAGAAATCGTGGCTCTCGCAGGCCAAAAAGGAGCGGTCACGATCGCAACGAATATGGCCGGTCGCGGAACGGACATCAAGCTCGGCGATGGCGTCGCCGGTCTCGGCGGACTCTGCATTATCGGCACGGAACGACACGAATCACGCCGCATTGATAACCAGCTCCGCGGACGTAGCGGACGTCAGGGCGATCCTGGTGAAAGTCACTTCTTCGTGTCGATGGAAGACGATCTCATGCGCCTCTTCGGCGGCGATCGTCTCAAGACCATGATGGAACGGCTCCAAGTGCCGGACGATCAACCTCTTCAGAATACGATTGTTTCTCGTTCCATCCAAAGTGCGCAGAAGCGCGTGGAAGGACATCACTTCGACACACGCAAACACGTTCTCCAGTACGACGACGTGATGAACCGTCATCGCGACATCATCTATCGCCGCCGCAAAAAGCTTCTCGAAAAACTCGCCGAACAATCTGAATCACCGACCGAGAGCGCGGGCCTCCGTGATGAGATCGTGAAAGCTCTTCGTACGGAAGCAGCCTCCATCGCCACCCTCCATGCGTCATCCGTCGACACCGATACGTGGCAAATAGAGCAGATGAACGAGGTTGTTGGAGCCCTCCACCCGGAACTCAAGAAAGCACTCTCCCCTGAAGCCATCCGCAACGCGCGCGATCCAGACACGCTTCGCGATGTAGCTGCCGATGCAATCGTCAAAGTGTATGACGCGAAGTGTGCTGCACACCCTGCCGACGTTGTTGCTCGTGCAGAACGTGTCATCGTGCTCCGCAGTATCGATACACACTGGATGGATCACATCGATGCAATGGCGCATCTTCGCGAGCAAGTTGCGTTCGCCGGTTACGCACAGCGCGATCCGCTGATTGAATATCAGGACCAAGCGTTCCGCATGTTCCAGACGC
>CAZBSN010000106.1:0-3784 GCA_964494435.1 uncultured Candidatus Peribacteria bacterium
AGTCCCACGCCCACGCAGTCATAGAGCAATTGGGAGTCGTATCCGTAGCCGAAGAGATCCTGGGAGTCTTTGCACAGCCTGGAGCAGAGGATACGCTTGCAGTCCTCGGAGCCTTTGGACTCATAGCTGTCGATGCAGTTCTTCGATGCCGTCAGATAATCACCCGTGCAGGCTTCGGTATTAATGTTGTTGTTCTCTCGGTGGATACACGTCGCTTTGAGATTGGCGAACTTCGCGCGCATCTTCTCCACGAACGCAGCCGATTGCAGTTTAGACATGTGCTCTTTGAATTCTTCCGGCGTGCAGGGTTTGTTGAAGAGGTGGAACTCTTTCTGTGCCAAATTCGTGCAACCGAAGCAGCTTTTGCAGCCGCGGCAGTTGAAGAGGAACGCGCTGTCGCTGCACTGTGCGACGTTCTGGGAGAAGAACACGTTGTAGCAGTCGCTGCAGTTGATGCATTCGTAGCAGTACTGGTCGCCGCTGCCGATGAGCATGTCGAGACACGATTTGGACTCGATGAGTCCTCGGCCGTAGGAGCAGTCTTCATCGCGGCCGCTGTTGTACATGAGGTAACTGTTCCGTGAATCGGGACCGAAGAAGTTCGTGAACTCACAGTTTTCGTTCAGTCCGGCTTGGTAGAGCATGACGAGCGGCGCTTCTTTCAAAAGACCTCGCATGTTCTCTTTGAAGCTCTGTGCAAAGTCGTAGTCGCGCCCGTAGGAGAGGGGATCCCATTTATCGCTATGGAAACAATCGTGGCAGTAGGTGCGATACGGGGCCTCGCGCGCGAACATCGAAACCTTCTCCTTCTTGCAGAGATCACATGGGCGCATAGAAAGCGTGCGCTCATTGCGCCAGAGCATGCGGCGTCGGCTGCGGCAGTCAGGGCAGTATGTTGGAGCGGGGATGGAGGCCTTCTTTCCGGCAAATGTTGGTGAAATTTTCTCGTAAAACTTCAGGTCATCTTCCGTGATATCGTAGGACTGTTTGCACTGGGCGTTCGCGCAGATTTTTTGCATAAGGGGACAATATCATAAAGGCAAAGCTCACATCGCCACGCCGTCCGTAACGAGGAATGCTTTCTGGAGGAGAGTCGAACCGTACTTTGTCGTTGGTTCAATGCCACCGGCTGGTCCGTCCCTGAGAGGGAATCGTTCTTCGGCTTCAAGCACATCAATCACTGCGATGTTTGCGGGGCTTCCCACGGCAATGCGTGGCATCTCTGCGGCGGGACGGTTGATTGCGCGTGCTGCATTCGTCGTTGTCATAGCAAACACTTGCCGCATATCCAGGCCAACGTGGAGGAGTTTTGACATCACATGGAGCAGATTTCGAGCAGTGCCTCGTGAGTAGTCGTGAAAATCGCTGCTGATCGTATCTGGTCGGAAACCTCGAGCAGTCGCAGCAGTCACAATAGCCCAATCGAAGCTTCCGCCTCCGTGTCCAACGTCGAAGCGTATGCCGCGTTCTTGGGCTTTTAGCACCGCATCCAAAATCTTCCCATCCCGGAGAATCGTAAAAAGTTCCTGTGGTTGTTTACCGTGGAAGCAGTGCGTGACGATATCGCCCGGACGGAGCATCTCAAGAATTTCTTCGAGTGCAGGCGGTCCGTCGGATACGTGCACCATGAGTGGTTTGCCAATTCTTTCTGCAGCTGTAATTGCGGCAGTCAGCGCAACCTTCCAATTGTCGCCACTCTCATCTTTGCCGATGCGTACCTTCATACCTACTGTTATGTGCGGATAATCTCCCGCTACGCCCACCGTACGATCAATGTCCACATGCCGAAAATTCTCTCTATTCGTTTCGCCGCCAGGCAAAAGAAGCCCTCCAGCGGCAAGACCGAGGAATGCTTTGCGATGTGTGCGTGTGGGGTTATTACTGATCTCATCGAAAAACTGTGGTGCGTTAATCCACCCTGTCGATCCAGCATCAACGGCAAACCCGGTGCCCCAGGCATGGAGGTCACGGTCAGCATTTACATTCCGACTCCACACAATGCCCCTCGCAAAGTGCGTGTGGATATCGTGAAGCTCTGGTACAACGATCTGATCTGCTCGAACATAACGGACGGCCTGAGCAAGTTCCGCTCGAATGCCTTCACCCATTGCTACGACTTTTCCGCCTTTTATCGCGATGGAGGGAGCCGACACTATGGCATCCGCATCCGCATCGTACATGCGTGCTGGATGTTCGTCTGAGACGGGGAGGAGTGCGAGATCGAACTGAAACTCTGCAGGTTTAGGAAGAGGCATGGAGATGAGTATCCCACCCACTGTTTCTGAGTCAAACGGGAATAGTCGAACCTTACCTCGTCACCGAAATCACTTCGCCCGCTTCGGCACGAGGAGCGCTGACTGTGACAGAACCCGCCTCCTCGTTGTACATCATGGTGTATTTCGTGCTCCGTGGATCCTGCGTTGAGGGATCTCGCGGCAGCCTCACCAAGTACGATCCTTCAAGAGCGCTCAGATCAATGAGTCCGCTGCAATCAGGCACGTTACTTTGGCAGATTTCTTGCGGCGTCGTAGGCAATGCCGCTGGAAGCGTGAGATCATGATCGATGGCGTACTGGTATGTCGCGTTCAGAATGACGTTCACGTCGGACCGTCGCTGTGCATTGCGCGCTTGTTCAAGCTGCTTTGTCGGATTAATGGCGACAATAACGATGGCCGCGAGTATCCCTATGACTCCGACGGCGAAAGCGGCGATTGCGAGGCCGACAAACACCCACACCGCGGGATGTGTTTTCGATGGTGCCGCTCCTCCAGCTTTAGCCTTTATCGACACGACGATTGTCCCAGCCATGAGATCGTGAATACATCGGCGGTCATCCCTGAAGATGAAGAGCGCGTCGAGAAGGCCGTAGAACGGAAGGAAGGAGACGAAAAAATTCAGCACGGAGCGGACCAAAACGTTCTGGACGAATCCTCCAACCTTCTTCGTTTTTGCGTCCACGATGCGGATACCGAGCCATTTCTTGGCGATGGTTTGTCCTTGAATGGTCAGGTAGTACGCTTGGATTCCTCCAATCACGAGAACGACGAGCATGTACATCAAGAGGCTGAGAGATTCGTCTCTGGCGAAGATCATCGCGACGAAGACGGGCGGAATAAAGGTGAGAATGCTATCAAGGAAATTCGCAACCCAGCGTTCAGCTCTCCCCGCCAATGCCATTGCTCCGCTTTTTACAACGGCTTTTGAGCCTCTTTCTTCTTTCAGCAAAAGGACGATGCCAAGCGGAATCAATCCAATCATTCCAATGACGCAGAGGAGCGCAATGAAGTTTAGGAGCGTGGTGAAAATCATGAATGCAGGCTCTTCAGGCGCTTCTCCGTATGCTACGAAGAGTCCTAGGACGACTCGGAGGAAGAGGACACAAATGAGGATGACGGGAGGCAGGATGATGCAGAGCAATCCCTGCGTTTTCCTCGAAGAGTGAGTCATAGGAGAATTGAGTGGAATACGAAGGATCGTAATCTCCTCAGCGTCGTGTGTCTATGACAGCGTTACTTCGAGTGATGTTCTTCCGTGTGCTTCTTGTAGTTATCGAGGATCGATTGCCAACCCTGCTGCTGCATTTCGACGGAGTTTTCTGACTCCGCATCGAACGTCTCTGTCACGTGCGTGTGGTCGCCATGGCCGTCGAACGTGATGCTGACCGCTCGATCGTCGTCCATCACGTACCCAATTTCCTTATGCTCTTCGACCTTCGTGTACGTGCCGCCGAAATCGAATCCGACGCTCTTGTCCTTCGCTTCCATGCGGAAGACGAACTTGCCGC
>CAZBSN010000107.1:0-3773 GCA_964494435.1 uncultured Candidatus Peribacteria bacterium
TGCTTCCACTAAACTCCACCCAAATGATTGGACCTCTCCTTTCGGTGTTGCTCATCGGTATCGTGCCGGTGTGGGGCGTGAACCATGTGGGCCTGTCGGCGTCGCGTGATCTCGACGTCGCTCCTCCGATCGCTTCCACCATCGGAACGTCACTCACGCAGGCACTCCAAGGACGTCTCTCGGCGTCCGGTGTGCTCATCGTGGATTTGGACAGCGCTCAGACGCTCTACGAAGACGACGCGGACCAGGCGAGACCCATGGCGAGCCTCACGAAACTCATGACCGCGCTCCTCATTGTGGAGAACGGAGGTCTCGATGACGTCGTGACGATCGGTCAGGAAGTGAACCGCACGCCCGGCACTATCGCAGGGCTCAAACCCGGCGATCAATTCACGGTGGGGGATTTGCTGACTGCGCTCCTCGTCGATTCTGCCAACGATGCGGCGATGTCTCTTGCCGTGCACCACAGCGGCTCGGAGGACGCGTTCGTGAAAGCCATGAATACACGTGCATTGAGTTTGGGATTATCCGACACATCGTACGTGAATGCATCGGGGCTCGACGCCCCCGGTCAGTGGTCCTCTGCGCGAGATGTGTCGATCCTCACGACGTTCGCACTGCGTTCACCGGACATCGCCCGGCGCATGAGCCTGCGTGAGGGAAGCATTCGCAGCCGCAGCGGCACGGCTCTCACTTTCACACACACGCACCTGCTCCTCGGCCAATCGGGCATCGTTGCAGGAAAGACCGGCACCACCGACGAGGCGGGGCAGTGTTTGCTCTCCGTCGTGCAATCAGGCGAGAAGCGATTTGCCGTGGTGCTCCTCCACTCAAACGACCGCTACGGCGACATGCGCCGCGTCCTCTCCGTCCTCCCACGCTGATCCACCATGGTGACGACATCCGTCCGTCATTGGCTGTCTCTGCGCATTCGCATCATCTGCAGCGTGATTTTCATCGTGGGATCGGTTCTGCCGCCGTACGTTCCGAAGGAAGCGTTTGCGGACACGACCAACCCCGCCTTCGATTCGGACGTGTCGCAGTTCTTGCTCGTCGAAGAAGGCTTCCTGATGAAGACGTCATCGCTGACAGAACAGGGTGCTCGCCGCGCGTACGGCAAAGGCCTCGTGCACACAGTGGAAGCGGGAGAGAGCGTCGACAGCATCGCGGCGAAATACGCCATCAAACCGGACACTGTTCGTTGGGTGAATAAAATCCAGCCGGGCAGCAAGCTGCAACCGGGACAGCAATTGATCATCTTGCCCGTCGATGGCGTGCTCCACACCGTCGCGCGCGGACAGACGCTGCTCGAAATCAGCGAGCTCTACGACGTCTCGGTGGAGGAAATCATTCGCCAGAACAACATCCGAGGAGGGTTCATCATCGCGGGGCAGGAGCTCATTGTGCCCGGAGGCAGGCCGGTCCTGATCAAACCGACGGAGATTGTAGGACAACCTCCCGTATTACCACGGCTCCCCGGTCAGCCGGCACCTACGACGCCGACTCCCACGCCCACAACACCCAAGCCGACGACGCCCACGGTCATCACTCCGCCGAAGATTCCCACGGGCGCCGTTGCTGCAGTGAGCGCGGGCATCTTCCAGACGCCGTGCAACAACTGCAACATCACGCAGTACTACCGCGCCGGCCACTACGCGATCGACATCCAGACGAAGGGGGGAGGACCGATCTTCGCGGCTGAAGCAGGCACCGTCATACGTGCAGAACTCGGCTGGAACGGCGGTTACGGAAATGTCATCGAAGTCGATCACGGCAACGGCGTCGTCACGCTCTACGCGCACAACAAAGAACTCTACGTGAAAGAAGGGGACACAGTCTCACGTGGTCAGGAGATCTCCTGGATGGGCAACACGGGACGTGTGTACGGTGCAACAGGCATCCACATCCACTTCGAAGTGCACGTGAACGGCGTGAAGAAGAACCCGCTGCTGTATCTGGATATGTAAGTCATGGTTCGTGACGATCCACACGTCCATGTTCTGCACAACGCAACACGTGTCATCCTGAGGGATGTGCGAAGCACATCGTCACGAAGGATCACGTGTGGATCCCTCACCATGACAATTTGATGCTCTTTTCAAGATACACATAATATGTTATAATACCAATGAACTATGCACCTCTCAAAACACTCACCAGAAGAACGAACATTCGTTGTGGCTGTCGCTCTCTGGGCCATGCTCGCAGGCGTCTGTGTGGTCGCGGCAAACGCATGGGCAGTGTTCTAATCGTGGTGGAACCAAGGTTCCCCCACGAGCCCCCTCCTTCAAAGAGTCCTGCAGCGCGGGAGACCCGCGCTTCGGACAGAATTAAAAAGGACCCCATTGAGAGGTCCTTCTTTTTTTCAAATGTCAGTAACTGCTCGCTTCTGATGCAGGCGCCATAGCGGGAGCAGACGCTGTCTGCGTCGAAGCAGCTGTACTGGTTGCTGCTGCTGCAGGCGTCACGCTCGTCGTCTCTGATGACGCTGCAGCGGAAGACGATGCATCGTCGTTGCTGCTCGATGGGAACAAGTCGTTCGATGCACGGAGTTGCGCACGGAGAAGCGCGCGAATGCGCAGGGCCTCTTCGGTGTTACCGTCGGCTTCGAGCTCTGCGATGACGCGCATCACGGCATTCACGCGTGCAGCGTAGGCAGCTGAAAGGCGAGCGCGTTCGGAGACCGTGAGCTGTCCGCTGTTTTGAAGTGCAACGGCTTCGTCGTACGTCTCACCTGCCGCTTTCAAGTCTGCATCGACGCTGTAATCGTTGTCGCCGTAGAGCGATGCACGCAGACTGTAGAGTGCATCACCCGGTTCTGCGTCTTTCGCTGCGAACGCGAGTCCGCCGCCGATGATGACGACCGCGACAACTACCGCAGCGACCGTACCGACTATTTGCTGTTGAGTAGCCATAAGAAAATGGGGGGAAACAAAAGGTGCCGACTACCATCATAACTGATGATAGTGCGGACACGGGAGAGGAGACGAGAACACACGCATTTTCTTACGTACATGGGGGATACATATTGCTATTCCAAGTGAAGGCATTACTCTCATAAAAGATGTTGTCGAAATTTACTTGGGAATGGCGTGTTCTATTGGGAATTGCGCTTATTGTGCTTTCCTCTTGTTCGCCTGCTGAGGAA
The DNA here is from genome assembly GCA_964494435.1 of uncultured Candidatus Peribacteria bacterium. Classification (GTDB taxonomy): domain Bacteria; phylum Patescibacteriota; class Gracilibacteria; order Peribacterales; family Peribacteraceae; genus DALYDP01. The sequence goes on from CAZBSN010000107.1 coordinate 3,149, forward strand.
GGCCCGTATCAAGCGATGTTTGATTCAATTCCCATCATGAACAACGCCACAGACATAGAGACGGATATACGCCTATACGCCAGCGGCGACAGCGATCCATATGCAATCCGCCAGTATCGTGTACGGGCAAGCTGGCGGGAAATTATATCGTTCTATGAAAAAGAACTTCTGGAGCGCGATTGGCAGGAGCTCGCTTATAGAAACACGAAGGTAGAGATCCTCCATTCACGCTATATGTTCAACCGGTCGTGGCTTCTGAAGGTGTGGACGAACTTTGGCGGTATGGATCAGCCGGATCTCGTCACCGATTACGAGGTCCTTCTGGCCTTGGAATGGTTCCCTCCACTCGCTGAAGGAGTCGATTTACCCGGATATCGCATCTATGTTCCACAGTCCCCTGGCTCGCTCAATGACGCCCTTTGGTCGCGGAAGTACACGGACTGAGTGGATGATGTAATGGCGGGACCGACCCCGCTTCGTCCCGCGTCTGCGGGACTACGCCGGGCAAGCGGAACTTTTTGCAAAATAAAGAAAGCCAATCGCGGCGTAGCACCAAAGGTGCGAAGACGGATGGCGGGACCGACGGGACTTGAACCCGCGACCTCCACAGTGACAGTGTGGCGCT